>JAQICQ010000054.1 GCA_027858455.1 Elusimicrobiota bacterium
GACCTGATACCCAACCATCCGCAGGTCGCGGTTTTTGATACGGCGTTTCATCAGAAGATGCCGGAAGAGGCCTATATGTATGCTTTTCCCTATGATATGTATAAAAAATTTGGGATAAGGAAATACGGTTTTCACGGCACTTCCCATAAATATGTTTCTCAAAGGGCTTCCTCCCTGCTTAATAAACCAATGGAAGAGCTTAAGCTTATAACCTGCCATTTAGGCAACGGGGCAAGTATATGCGCGGTTAAAAACGGTAAATCTGTAGATACATCCATGGGATTTACCCCTCTTGCCGGGCTTATAATGGGGACAAGAACCGGTGATTTTGACCCGGCAATACTGTTATATATAATGAATAAAGAAGCTCTATCGTTAAGCGAAGCTAATTCAATGATAAACCGGCACTCGGGTTTATACGGTATCTCCGGGATATCAAGAGATTTCAGAGAAGTAATAGAAAAATGTCACGACGGACACGAGAGGGCAAAGCTTGCGGTTAAGATGTTTGCCTACCGGATAAAACATTATATAGGAGCTTACGCAGCTGTAATGAACGGGGTGGATGTGCTGGTATTTACCGCGGGAATAGGCGAAAATTCCGTTGAACTCAGGGAAATGGTATGTAAAGATATGGATTATCTCGGCATTGAACTGGATAAGGATAAAAACAGTGATTGCGCCGCAGAGGAAGGAACTATATCGGCAGAAGAAAGCCCTGTCCGTGTCATGTGTATTCCTACCGACGAAGAGCTTTTAATTGCAGAAGAGACCCAGACTATAATAGAAAAACAAAACAAAAAAAATGAATGAAATAATATATAAAAAAAAGATTGCCGAAGATATTGTTGAAATAAAATTCAGAAATCCTTTAATTGCCGAAAAATTTAAACCCGGACAGTTCATAGTAGTTCATAACAGCAAAAAGAGCGAACGCATCCCTCTTACAATCGTCGGAGTAGAAGGAGATGCTCTCAGGCTGATTATTCAGGAAGTGGGATATACCACAAAGAAACTCAGTGGTCTTATAAAAGGGGACAGCCTTATTGATGTTGCCGGACCGTTGGGGAAACCCTCTGAAATTGAGAATTTTGGTGATGTGGTATGTATATCCGGAGGAATCGGCGCTGCTCCGCTTCTGCCTGTTGCCGGCAAGCTTAAAAGATTAGGCAACCGAGTTACTGTTATAGAGGGGGTAAGGAGTAAAAGTTTTCTTATTCTTGAAGAGGAACTCCGGGAGATAGCAGATGAATTTATACCTGTGAGCGACGACGGTTCTTTCGGCCGTAAAGGCCTGGTGACAAAACCGTTTAAGGAACTTTTAAAAAACTCCACACCGGATTATGTCTTTGCCGTGGGACCGGCTGTTATGATGCATGCGGTAAGCAAAATAACTTCTGAAAACAATATTCCTCTTACGGTAAGTTTGAACCCGATCATGGTAGACGGCACAGGAATGTGCGGCTCCTGCAGGGTGGAAATAGGAGGGGAAACAAAATTTGCCTGTGTTGACGGCCCGGAGTTTGACGGTAATAAAGTTAATTTTAAATTACTGATTAAGAGACTTATAATGTATGAAAAAGAAGAAAATATTATAAAGGATAATAATCAGGGTTAAAATGAGTATAAAAAAAGAAAGAGTTAAGGTTGCTAAGAGGGCTCCGGGGACAAGAAAGAAAGATTTTAAAGAGGTATCAGTCGGATATGATAAAAAATTCGCGCTTGAAGAAGCCAAGCGGTGCTTGATGTGCCCGAATGAGCCGTGTGTCGAGGCCTGTCCGGTAAACATAGATATTCCCTTGTTTATTAAATCAATAATAGACGGTAATCCGGAAGAAGGGTATAATACCATACTTATGTCAAATGCTCTGCCCGGGGTATGCGGAAGAGTTTGTCCTCAGGAAGACCAGTGCGCCGCTGTCTGTGTTATGGGCAGAAAGTTTGAACCGGTAAATATAGGCGTTTTGGAAAGATATATCTCCGATACTGCGGTCAAAGAAGGATTCACCGCTGCCAAAAGCAAAAAGTCCGGCAAATATCAAGAATCTGTCGGCGTGGTCGGTTCAGGACCCGCCGGACTTACCATAGCGGGAGATATGCTTAAGTACGGATATAAAGTTACACTTTATGAAGCGCTCAATGAACCGGGCGGTGTATTAAGGTACGGCATACCTGAGTTCCGGCTGCCCAATGAAGTCATAGACCGGGAAGTGGAAAATTTGATTTCTATGGGACTTGATTTAAAATTAAACTATGTTATCGGGAAAATTTTATCGGTTGAAGAACTGCTGGAGCGTCATGCGGCATTGTTTTTGGGCATAGGGGCTGGCCTGCCGCGTTTTATGGGAATTCCCGGCGAAAATTTAAACGGAGTTTACTCGGCTAATGAATATTTAACCAGGAACAATCTTATGAGGAGCTATAGATACCCCGAATATAATACTCCGATAAAAAGGGGAAAATCCGTGGCGGTAGTCGGCGGGGGCAATGTGGCAATGGATTCGGCCCGGACCGCAGTCCGCCTCGGCGCGGAAAAAGTATATAATATTTACAGGCGTTCCAGAATTGAGATGCCGGCGCGCAGCGAAGAGACAGAAAACGCTGTTGAAGAAGGGGTAGCACTTCACCTTTTAAGGAATCCGGTAAATATAACCGGCGATGAAGGCGATGAAAACAAGAAAGTAAAAAAGATAAGATGTATAAAGATGAAATTAGGCGAACCCGATGACTCCGGCCGTAGGCGTCCGCTTGAGATACCCGGAAGTGAGTATGATATTGAGGTGGATGTAGTGGTAATGGCCATCGGGACCGGTCCAAACCGCCTATTACTTGAAACTACTCCGAATCTGGAGTTAAACAAGTGGGGCTATATTAAAACCGATAATGATACCGGGATAACCGGGATAGATAATGTATATGCGGGGGGCGATATAGTAACCGGCGGAGCAACGGTAATAAGCGCCATGGGCGCGGCCCGAAAGGCCGGAATCGCGATAATGAGTAAGCTGGAAAATGGCAAATAAAAATGAAAAAGAGCAGCGCTCGTGTCCGGAGTGCGGAAAGAAAATAAAGAAAAGAAAAACAGAATTTTGCTCTTCCTGCGGATGGGAACTTTATACCCCCAAGCTTGAAAAAAATTGGAACTTAAAAGTTGTAGCGGTAATTATAGCGGCAGTTACCATATTTTTTATTGTATTTTATATCTTAAAACCGGTTATATATTTTAACCTTGACAAGGTCTGATAGGTTGACAAAAAAAGATTAAATTGATAAAAACAATAATGTTTTTTAATTATGTAATAGAGTGAAATAATAAGCAAGAAAGAGGAAAAAAATGGCAGTACCAAAAAGACGACAGTCAAATTCAAGACGGGATAAACGAAGGCATTCAAAAAAGATAAAAGACCCTACTTTGAGTGTATGTCCGCATTGCCAAGCGGTAAGATTGCCCCACCACCTTTGTATGGAGTGCGGCTACTACGGGGATAAAAATATACTTGGCAAAGCAGGGGAACAGGAGAAAAAGTAATTGAAAATAGCCGTTGATGCAATGGGGGGAGACAGAGGTGTGTCTGTAAATGTTTTAGGAGCAATAAAGGCGCTCAGCCCCGAAGGGGTAGGCCAGGTTGCCCGCAAACAGCCTATAAGCATAGTGCTTGTAGGCAAAAAAGAAGTAATAAAAAAAGAGCTGGCTAAACACGGAGCTACTACTTTTCCGATAGAAATAAAAGACGCATCGCAAGCTGTAGAAATGGATGAAGATCCGCTTGAGGCTTGCCGTAATAAGCCTGATTCATCTATAATGGTCGGAGTTAAGATGTTAAAGGAGAAGAAAATAGACGGCTTTGTATCCGCCGGCAATACCGGGGCCTATACGGCTGCAGCAACTCTTACCCTCAATAAAATAAAAAAAGTTAAACGCCCGGCAATAGCTTCTCTCTTTCCTACTGTAAAAGATTTTTGTGTGATAACTGATGTGGGGGCAAACGCGGAATGTAAACCTAAATTTCTTTATCAGTTTGCTACTATGGCCGAAGAGTATGTTAAATATGTATATAAAAGAAGAATACCGAGGGTCGGACTTTTAAGTATAGGCCACGAAAAATCTAAAGGTAATAAACTCGTCAAGGACACCTATGACCTTCTTATGGAAAGCGACCTGAATTTTATCGGTAATATTGAGGGCGGAGATATTATAAAGGGAGTGGCCGATGTAGTTGTTTGCGATGGTTTCACCGGCAACATTGTATTAAAATTCGGTGAAAGTGTAGCTCAGGCGGTTATAGATATATTAAAGGATGAAATAGGCCAAAGTGTTTTTAGAAAAGTCGGGGCCGGAATGATGAAAGGCTCTTTTCAGGGGCTTAAAGACCGGATGCTGTATGAGGAAGTTGGCGGCGCTCCACTTTTAGGCCTGGACGGGACATGTATTATTTGTCATGGGGATTCAAATGCAAATGCGATAAAGAACGCAATAAATGTTGCGGTAGAATTTGAAGAGCAGGGCGTTATTAAGCATATCGAGGAGAATATATCATGATCCGAGCAGAGATAATAGGCACCGGTTCGTATATACCGGAAAAAACTTTAACAAACAAAGATTTGGAAAAAATGGTAGATACTTCCGATAATTGGATAACAAAAAGAACCGGAATAAAAGAAAGGCATATAGCTGCCGGAGATCAGGCATCAAGCGATCTTGCCGTGGAAGCCGCTAAAAAGGCAATAGCCGATGCCGGAATAGATAAAGACGAAATTGATATAATAATATGCGCTACAATAACCCCCGATATGGTATTTCCGGCAACGGCGTGCCAGACACAAAAAAAACTAGAGATAAAAGATGTGGCAGCATTTGATGTTGAAGCCGCATGTACGGGCTTCCTTACTGCTTTAGCCATAGCTGATTCTATGATAGTTTCCGGAAATTTTAATAAGGTACTGGTTGTAGCCAGTGAAGTATTATCTCGTATTACCGATTGGGATGACCGTCAGACCTGTGTTCTTTTCGGCGACGGCGCCGGCGCGGCGATTTTATCTGCCACCGATGAAGATAGGGGAATAATGTCTTCTTATTTAGGAGCTGACGGCAATTATGACAACATACTGCACCTTCCAGCCGGAGGCTCAAAGCTGCCTGCTTCGCAGGAAACAGTTAAAGAGGGTCTTCATTACATGAAAATGGAAGGCCGCGAGACTTTTAAAATAGCAGTAAAAAAGATGGCTCAAAGCGTCCGTATTGCTTTAAAGAAGGCCGGACTTACAATAGATGAGATCAAGATGGTAATTCCCCATCAGGCAAATATGCGGATTATAAAAGCTCTGGCCAAAAGGCTTAAAATTGATATTGAAAAAGTATTTGTCAATATCCAAGATTACGGGAATATGTCTGCGGCCACCACGGCCGTCGGATTGGACGAAGCACTAAGGGGCGGCAATATTTCAGAAGGAGATATAATTCAGCTGGTTGCTTTCGGCGGAGGGCTGACATGGGGTTCGATAACAGTAAAAATATAAGTAGTACAATTTTAAGATGATGAAGAAAATATTTATATATCCCGGTCAGGGAGCTCAAAAAGTAGGAATGGGCAAGGAATTTATAAATTCCGGCAGTATCGCTGAAAATATATGGCGGGAAGCAAACGATATATTGGGCTATGACTTAAAAGAAAAAGTTATAAACGGCCCCGCATCCGAGCTGAAGCGTACAGAAATTACTCAGCCGGCGGTATATATAACAGAGATAATAATATTGAAAGAACTCTTAGATAAAGGAATAATGCCGGCAGCTGCGGCCGGTCACAGTCTGGGAGAATATGCCGCTGTCGTTACAAGCGGCGCTTTAAGCTGGCAGGAAGGCCTGGAGCTTGTGAAATTCAGGGGGGAGTTATTTGAAAAAACCGCGTCCCAAAATCCCGGGGGGATGCTTGCCGTAATAGGCTTAAAAGAAGATATTCTCGCTGATATTCTTAAAGGAGCCGGAGGAATTGCGGAAATTGTAAATTATAATTCTCCGGGCCAGCTTGTGGTAAGCGCCGAGAAAGAGTTAGTCGGAAAATTAAGAAAAGATATTAAGGCCGGCGGCGCAAAATTAGTGATTCCCCTTAAGGTAAGCGGGGGGTTTCATTCAACGCTTATGAGTCCTGCTGTTGATGAGATGAGAGCAAAATTAGACAAAATTCATATGAAAAATCCTCAAATTAAATTGTATGCCAATGTTACCGGGGAAAGTGCTGCTTCGGCAAAAGATATCCGAAACCTTCTTGTCCGGCAGGTTAATTCTCCCGTAAGATGGGTCCAAACAATAAATAATATTATAAATGATTATAAAGAACCCCTCTTTATAGAAGCCGGTCCGGGAAAAGTTTTAAGGGGCCTTATTAAAAGAATAAGTCGCCGGGAAAAGACGGCGGGTATAATTTCTCCGGCAGATATTGAAATCTTAAAAGGGGGTGACAAATGAGCAATCAAAAGATTGCCGTAGTAACAGGAGGAGCTCAAGGGATAGGATTTGCAATAGCGAAAAAACTTGCCAACTCGGGCTGCAAAGTTATTATTGTAGATATAGCCGAGGAAATTTCTTCAGCCGCGGCAAAAAAGTTAAACGGGGACTATAAATTAGTAGATGTTTCTAAAGAGGCCGGGGTTGAAAAAGCAGTGTCGGAAATAATTGAAAAATACGATAAAATTGATATACTTATTAATAATGCCGGTATTACCCGTGACGGCCTGCTTATCAGGATGAAAGAAGAAGATTTTGATTCCGTGATAGCTATAAACCTTAAAGGAGTTTTTAATTTTTCAAAACAGGTTGTTAAAAAATCCATGATGAAAAATCGTTCGGGGGTTATTGTAAACATCGCATCTATAGTCGGAATAATAGGAAATCCCGGCCAGTTAAATTATTCTGCTTCCAAAGGCGGTGTAATTACAATGACAAGAACAATGGCCAAAGAATTGTCGGGCAGAAATATAAGGGTAAACGCTGTCGCTCCCGGATTTATTGAAACGAGAATGACAGATAAGCTCTCGGATAAAGTAAAAGAAAGTTTTTTAAAAAATATTCCCATGAATAGACTGGGAAAACCTGAAGAAGTAGCGGCAGTCGTTAATTTCCTGGTTTCACAGGAGTCGGATTATATTACCGGGCAGGTAATTAATATAGACGGCGGCCTGGTAATGGCGTAATTGAAAGGAGCATGAAATGGCAAGTATTGAAGAAAGAGTTAAAGAAGTAATAGTAGAACAGTTGGATGTAGATGCAGAGGCGGTAGAAATTGCATCGTCATTTATTAATGACCTCGGAGCGGATTCGCTGGACACAGTTGAGTTGGTAATGGCTCTCGAAGAAGAATTTGATATTGAAATACCCGACGAACAAGCAGAAGGTATAGATACTGTA
This sequence comes from Elusimicrobiota bacterium, assembly GCA_027858455.1. Classification (GTDB taxonomy): domain Bacteria; phylum CG03; class SLGR01; order SLGR01; family JAGXOG01; genus JAGXOG01. Next base: position 7,403 of record JAQICQ010000054.1, read on the forward strand.
GGAAAGGCAGTAGATTATATTAAATCAAACAGTTAATTAATTAGAAAAAGAAAAATAGCTGTCCGGCCCTTAAAATTGCCGGACGGCTGTTTATTATATGCCTAATTTCAGGATAAATAAGACCAGGAGACAAATATGACAAAAAAAAGAGTTGTTGTTACGGGAATGGGAGCGTTAACGCCTATCGGGCAGGACGTAAAAACCTATTGGGATTCTCTTAAAGAAGGAAAATCCGGTGTAGGTAAAATAATGCGTTTTGATGTTAGCGAATACACAACTCAGATTGCTGCCGAATTAAAGGATTTTGACCCTAAAGAACACAGTATAAGCAAAAAGAAAGCAAAAAGGATGGATGATTTTATTATTTTTGCATTAGCCGCCGCAAATGAAGCGGTAAAAAACAGCGGAATTGATACAGACAAGGAAAATCCTTTTAGATGCTCTACAATCATAGGTAGCGGAACGGGGGGGCTAAATACAATAGAAAGGGAACATAAAAAACTTTTAAAGAGAGGTCCCAGAAGAGTCAGCCCATTTTTAATACCTGCAATGATTATGGATATGTCCGCCGGAGAGGTGGCAATTAAATTCGGATTAAAAGGTCCGAATTACGGGGTGGTAAGCGCTTGCGCGTCCGGAGCGCATGCGATAGGCAACTCAATGAGATTAATTCAAAACGGCGAAGTTGACATAGCCGTGACCGGCGGCACAGAAAATTCTATTTCTCCTCTTGGCCTTGCGGGATTTTGTTCGCTGAAAGCTTTATCTACCCGCAACGGGGAACCTCAAAAGGCTTCAAGACCTTTTGATGCTGAACGCGACGGTTTTGTTATGGGCGAGGGAGCCGGAATGGTTGTACTTGAAGAATTAGAGCACGCAAAAGCCAGGGGCGCCAAAATCTATGCCGAATTGGCCGGATACGGAGCAACTGCCGACGCCTATCATATAACAGCGCCTCAGCCTGAAGGTGAAAGCGGTACTGCGGCAATGAAAGCAGCTGTTACAGATGCCGAGCTTAATCCGGAAGATATAGATTATATAAATGCACACGGGACATCTACTCCTTTAAATGATAAGATAGAAACTATGGTCATTAAAAATGTTTTTGGTGAGCATGCAAAAAAAATAGCTATATCTTCGACTAAATCAATGGCCGGCCATCTGCTCGGCGCGGCGGGAGCCATTGAGTTTATAGCCTGTATTAAAACTATCACCGATGGCGTGGCGCATCCTACGATAAATTATGAAAACCCGGATCCTGAATGCGACCTGGACTATGTGCCTAATCAGGCAAGGGATATGGAAGTAAACGCAGCCCTTACAAATTCACTTGGATTCGGAGGGCATAACGCTGCGCTGGTAGTAAAAAAGTATAGTGGGTAAAAAAGAGCAAAAACCGCTTAAAGATTTAATAGATATATTAGGTGTAAATTTTAAAGATAAATCTCTTTTAGACAAAGCGTTGCTTCACCGGTCGTATTCATCAGAGCATGCTATCGCGAAAGACAACGAACGTCTTGAATTTTTAGGGGATAGCATTTTAAATGCTTCGGTAACAATAATGCTTTTTAAAATGTTCCCCGATAAAGACGAAGGGGACTTAACAAAGATAAAGGCAAAATTGGTTTCAAGAAAATCTTTAAAAAAGTGGGGAGAAGAATTAGGACTTGAAGATTATATAAAGTTAGGGGTCCGGGCAAAGAAGTTTTACGATAAAAGAAATTCCCGCATTTTGGAAGATACTATGGAAGCGGTAATAGGGGCCCTCTATTTAGACAGCGGATTTGATGTTGTAAATAATCTTATCAAAAACTACATGCGGGATAGGGATTTTCATAAAATTACCGATTTTAAATCAAGGCTCCAGGAATATACAGTTAAAAAATTTGAGCAGATACCCGAATATGCGGTGCTTTCCGAAACCGGCCCGCCGCACAAAAAAATTTTTAAGATAGAAGTTATAATAAATAACGAAAATTACGGCAAAGGCAGTGGATACAGTAAAAAAAATGCCCAGCAGATGGCGGCAAAAGAAGCGTACAACAAGCTAATAGATTAATAGAGGAGAAGTTAATATGAACGAGTATAATTTTACAGAAGATCAATTAATGATAAGAGATCTTGCCCGGCAGATTGCCGAGGATAAAATAAGGCCTGTAAGAGCGGAACTTGACGAAAAGGATGAGTTCCCGGAAGAGATAATTAAGGTTCTTGCCGACAGCGATCTGTTTGCTATATTTGTTCCCGAAGAATACGGAGGGCTGGGGGGAGGAGCCATGGAGCTCTGCATAGCTACCGAAGAACTTTCTAAAGTCTGCGGGGGTGTTGCTGTAAGCTATGCCGCTACTGCGCTGGGGGCTTTTCCGATAATATTATTCGGTACCGATGAACAGAAACAAAAGTTTCTTCCGGCAATAGCTTCAGGAGAAAAGATAGCAGCCTTCGGACTTACCGAACCTAATGCAGGAAGCGACGCCGGAGGACTTGAGACTACCGCCGAGAAAGATGGCGACGATTATATCGTAAACGGCAATAAAGTTTTTATAACCAACGGCGGCGCGGCGGATAT
>JAQICQ010000071.1 GCA_027858455.1 Elusimicrobiota bacterium
CCGGTTCGCGACGGAACATTATAAAGACAAACAGGGATATCTACTTCTTCTGCAATATTCTTATAATGCCTGTAGAGTCCTTCCTGGGTCGGCTTGTTATAGTAAGGCGTTATTATCAGCGCCGCATCAGCACCGCTTTTTTTTGCGTATTCGGTAAGCTCCAGAGTCTCCCATGTCGAATTAGAACCTGTACCGGGCATTACATTTACTCTGCCTGCTGCCTCTTTTATGATGGTTTTTATAACTTTTTTGTGCTCGCTGTGGTTTAAGGTCGCCGCCTCACCGGTGCATCCGCAAGGAACTATACAGTCGGTTCCCACATCCACGTGCCAGTTTACCAACTCTTTTAATTTATCATAATCTACTTCTCCGTTTTTAAACGGTGTTACCAGCGCTACGCATGAACCTCTAAACATTTGCATCCTCCTCTATTTTTACTGCTAAACTACTAACTCTCCCGAAAAGACCAGCTTGGCCGGCCCTTCCAGAATAACATTATTTATTTTTGATATTAAATCATCTTTATTGCTTTGAGAAAAATGGACTTTCATTATATCACCCCCGCGGGTAGTGACTTTAACGGGCGGAGTAACTTTCCCTCTCAAGCTCTGAATAATTGCCGAGGCGACTACCCCTGTTCCGCAGGCAAGCGTCTCTGCCTCCACACCCCTTTCATAAGTCCTTATTTTTACAGCCGACTTTCCGGTTACCTCCACAAAATCAGCATTTGTTCCTTCCGGAGCAAATTCTTTATTGTATCTTATCCCCCGGCCGAGTTTATTAACATCAATACTGTCTAATTTTTTTGTCTCGACTATAACATGGGGAACGCCGGTATTGATATAAGAACAGCTCATCTGCTGACCATTTATATTAACCAGCATATCCAGTTTTGCTTCCGAAGGCGATCCCATATTAAGTCCTATCATATCTTTTCCGGTAACCTCAGCTTTCATTATTCCGGACAGAGTTTCAAATCTTACTTCTTTTTTATCTTCTTTCTGAGCATAATAATATCCAACGCATCGCGCGCCGTTGCCGCACATATCAACCTCACTGCCGTCAGGGTTAAATATCCTCATTTTAAAATCCTCGGTTTCTGAATTTTCAAGGACTAATAGCCCGTCAGCGCCGATAGATATTTTTCTTTTACATACAGTTTCAGCAAATTTTGACAGGTCCTGCTTATAATTACCTTTAATATTATCTAAAAGCACAAAATCATTTCCCGCTCCCTCAACTTTTGAGAACTTATATATCACTTAAACCTCATTTCTTGTTAAATCGCTGTAATCTTCTCTTTTCCTTATAATCCGCGCTTCACCGTTATCTAACATGATTTCTGCCGGACGGAGCCGGGAATTATAATTTGAAGCCATTGAAAAACCATAAGCGCCGGAATCACATACGGCAAGTATATTTCCACGCTTTACCCCCGAAACTTTTCTGTTTAAAGCTATATGGTCTCCGGTTTCGCAGACAGGCCCTACAACATCAGCCACCAAAGTATCGCCTTTCAGGGTAACGGGCGCTATCTCATGATAGGCGTCATACATCGCCGGCCTTATAAGGTCGTTAAACCCCGCATCAACAACCACGAAATTTTTATTGCTTCCTTTTTTAATAAAATTTATTTTCGTCAGAAGATACCCGGCATTTCCCACAAGAGAACGGCCCGGTTCAAGAATAAGTTTTTCTTTTCTGCCGCTGAAATATTTATCTATTGTATTATATATATCTGATGCGGTCAGTGTCTGAGGCGTTTCATATCCTATTCCCAGCCCACCGCCTATATCAATATTATCAAGTTCTATTCCTTCTTCTTTAAGACGGTCGCTGAAAGATACAGATGCTTTCGCTGTAAGTTCAAAAGGTTTTATCTCTGTTATCTGCGACCCTATGTGAAGATGAACGCCGACAATATTTATATTTTCCATATTTGCGGCGTCTTTATAAACTTTTACTGCTTTATCTTCCGGTATACCGAACTTACTTTCTTTTAATCCGGTAGAAATCTTTGGATGAGTTTTTGGATCAATGTCAGGATTTATTCTAAGAGCGATATTAGCTTTTTTGCCTTCTCTACCGGCAATTTCATTAACAGTATCTAACTCCTGCGAACTTTCTATATTTATCTGAAGAATACCTTCTTTTATTGCCTTTTCTATTTC
>JAQICQ010000075.1 GCA_027858455.1 Elusimicrobiota bacterium
TATTTTATTAATTTTGCAAGAAATTCGGACGGGCACAAACGAACACAGACAAATAGCTATACCTCATTCTCATAAAATGCATTTTTAAAAAGATCAATTTTGGAGGGGGTTATCACTACAGCATCAAATCTCATATCGGACTCTTTTATTTCCGGATGATGTGATATATATATACGGGCAAGTTTTATTAATTGTTCTTTTTTATTTTTATCTATTGCTTCGCCCGGGGTTCCGTGTGAGTTACCTGACCTGTATTTGACTTCTATAAAACAGATATAGCCGGCACTGTCTTTTGCGATTATGTCTATCTCGCCCCAGCGGCAACGCCAGTTAGTTTCTATAATTTCGCATTTCTGTTTTTTTAAATAATCCCGGGCCTCATTTTCTGCGCGGCGGCCTTTACAAGAACTGGAAGAACTGGAGGAACCGGAGGAACTGGGCTTTTTAATAGTCGGTCTTTTCCTTAATCCTGGCGGCTTTACCGTAACGCTGGCGCATATAGTAAAGTTTTGAACGCCGGACCTTACCTTTTCGCACAACCTTTATACTTTTAATCAGAGGCGAATGATAAGGAAACACTTTTTCTACACCTATTCCAAAAGAGTGTTTGCGCAAAGTAAACGTTTTATTCAAACCCTCTCCGGATTTTGCTATAACCAGTCCTTCAAAAACCTGTATCCTCTTTTTTTCTTCACCGACTTTAAATTCTACTTTTAGATTATCCCCGGGATTAAATTCGGGTAAATCCTTTCTAATATGTTTATTTATCATTTCTGTCATAATTTTTTTCATAATAAAACTCCTGATTATTTTTTCTAAAATTCTCTATTTTCTTATGGTTTCCCGAAAGTAAAACTTCCGGCACATTCATCCCGCGAAAATTCTGCGGTCTGGTATAGACCGGATACCCCCGGTCCTCTTCTAACGATTTTTTATCCCCTAAAACCCCCGGGATTAACCTTACCGCTGCTTCTGTTATAATAAGAGCGGGCAACTCCCCTCCGGATACGATATAATTACCGACTGAAAAAACTAAATCTACATGCTTTCTTACCCGGTAATCTATGCCGGTATATCTTCCGCAGATAAGAGTAATATCCTTACCCGATATATCTTCGGCGTTGCTTTGAGTAAACTCCCTGCCATTGGGAGCAAGCAGAATCTTTATTCCCGGCTGGGAAAGGCTTTCAACAGCTCTTATAACCGACGGGGCCGACATCACCATTCCCGGACCGCCTCCGTAAGGTTCATCATCAACTTTGCGATGACGGTTTTCTGAGAAATCTCTTATGTCTACCACATTATATTCTACTGTGCCTTTGAGTACTGCCTGATTGAGCATTCCGATATCTATAAAACCTTTTACCTGCTCCGGAAATATAGTAATAATATTTATATTTACCATATTATTTACTCAGCTTTTTTGTTTTTTTAAAGATCAATTAGGTTAAATTAACATATATATTAAAATCCCTCGCCCGGGTATTTAGAAATAAGGTTTTCGTAAAACTCCGGTAAGGGGCTGTAATAAACTATTTTTTATTTAAGCTTCTTCCCTGTCTTCGGGCTCTACTATATCAACGGTAATTCTTTTACCCTGCCGGACTGCCGCTGCATTTACTATGGTTCTTATGGATTTTATAGTTCTGCCCCGTTTGCCTATAATTTTCCCTATATCAGCCGGATTAGCTTCTATTTCAATAACAGTAGTCTGCTCGCCCTCTACTGCCTGCGCCTTTACTTCATCCGGATTATCAACGAGATTTTTAACAATTTCAATAACTAAATCTTTCATTTCTCCTCCTTACTCGTAGTCTTGTTTAACTTTGAGACCAGGGTTCTGACAGTGTCGGATACAATCGCTCCTTTTTCTGTCCATGACTGTAACTGTTCCTGATTGATAACTATATTAGGAAATTCATCCTGTGGATGATAGTGACCGATATACTCTATAACCCGGCCATCTCTTTTCTTCCTGGAATCCACAACCACAACCTTAAAATGCGGATCTTTTTTTCTTCCTGTTCTTTTTAATCTTATTTTTACTGACATTTATTCTTTCCTTATTTCCCTTTAATATTAAGAATTATTTTATATATTATATTGCCGTTGTCAAGCCAGCGCGTTGTCTCATAAAAATCTATATATACTGCTCTGTTTACTTTTAAAATTCCATATTTTAGATTCAATAATAAAAATT
>JAQICQ010000124.1 GCA_027858455.1 Elusimicrobiota bacterium
TAATATCTATTTTTCCGTTCTTCCCGCCAAGAGTAAATTGATTAATAAAAGTTTCGTCTTTTAATATATTTAAAGTAGCGTTTAAATCAATGTTGTCAATATACCTTAAACCCGGATTAAGTTTTACCGACAAGCTGGCCGGCTCCTGTATTGAACGGCCTTCTATCTTTATGTCAATATTCTTTAAACTTACTGCCGGAAATTCCGGAGGATAAAAATTAATATTTGCATCTTTAAGGTCAAGTTTTTTTATGGCAAATCTTGTGTAAGCGCCTTTTACTATACTTGCCATGCGGGCAGTCATCAAACTCTGTACATCTATATTAAGTTTATTGTCAAGATTTATGCGGGGAGACCTTATGTATAGTTCATTGATATGGATCTGCTTTTTAAAAAGCGGAAAAATCTTAAATTTTGCTTCTATCTTTTCACATAAAAACAATTTCATGGAAGAACTTTTATTTTCCACTTCGATACCTTCAAGTATTATCTTGGCAAATCCCAGTCGCGCACTTTTAATCTTTACATCTCTTTTTAAAAAATCAGAAGCAGCTGCTTCTGCCGTCCGGGCAACTCTTTGAGGAGTAAATAATATTCTTGCAGTTATGATTATAGCAATAAAAAACAGTATTACTGTAATAGCACTAATTAAAATAATTTTTATTGATTTTTGTGTCATTTCTTACAGAAAATTTCTTACAGAAAAGTTTTAGATTTCTTATCTTTCTTCTTCGTTTAATACAATTGTAACGGAGGTGCCTTCCTCCACTTTGCGGCCCGGGGGCGGAAACTGTCGTAAAATTACCCCAAATCTCTGTTCAATATTAGTTTCTTTTTTTATATGCCCCAGCTGAAGATTATTCTTATTGAGAATACTTTTCGCATTAGAAAGGGACTTCACCTTAATATCAGGCACAGTCGTCATCTTCGGCCCTTTGGATACAGTAATTTCTATGGGTGTATCATAGTTTATGCCCTCCCCTGCTTCGGGGCGGGTTTGAATTACTTTATTTTCTGTCTTGCTTGAATATTTTAATATTGTCTTTATGGTATTCAAAGACCTTGCCTTTAATTCAGCTTCGGCATCCACCCCATCCACACCAATTAAATCCGGCATATATATAACCGGAGTCCCCTTGCTTACAACTATCTTAACTAAATCTAATTGGCTCTTTTTGGTCTTAAGAGGCGTTTGAGAAATAACTATTCCCTTTTCATATTCCTGAGAATATACTTTCTCGGCAATATCAAGCTTTAAATCACCGGCGCGGACCAATACTTCCGCATTATCCCGGCTCAAACCGGTCATGTCAGGTATAGAGTAATACCTGCCTGTAATTTTCTCCCAGGGTATCACCCCGGATTCGGTTAAATAAACAACCGTCGCCGCAATTACAATACTGATTATTAAACTTATAGTAAAATTTTTCATTTTTTTATGCTCTTACTTTATCTTATCCTTTAAAATAATTATTTCAACCCTCCTGTTTGACATCTGGCCTGCCCGGGTCCGATTTGAAGCTATAGGCTTTTCTTCCCCCCATCCTTCCACAGTTATCCGTCTTGATTTTATCCCTTTCTCAAGAATATATTCTTTTACGGCATTTGCTCTTTTTAAGGATACTTTTTTATTAACTCTGTCTGAACCAACGCTGTCAGTATGACCTTCTATTGAAACTTTGTTTTTTTCGTAAGCATTCAGTACGCTTACAACTTCATCGAGTGATTCATGGCTTTCTTCTTTTAATACAGCTTTCCCCTGCCCGAAAAGGACTTGTGATGTTAAATTTATCTTCAAACCTTTTTCTTCTTCTTCAATTTTTATTGTTTTTGTAACTATTTTGGGCGGATACCTTACTTTAATTGAAGTTTTATCTAATACATTGGTATTGCCGGCAATATCCGTTGCCGCCGCAACCACCGAATACTCTCCTGCCTGTACCGGCTGGGCGTAATAATCGTCTTTTCCGTCCCATTGAAATTCTATCGGAACAGAACTGCCGGCATATTTTTTTACGATTTTTCCCGAACTATTATAAAATTTAATGCTGTATGATTCAAACTTATTATTATCCGACCCCGTTACATTTATAATTAAAATGTCATTTTTATCGTCACCGTCCGGGGAGAATTGCTTTGCTGAATAATCCAACTCAAACTCCGGCGGAGTATTGTCAACAATGATATCTTTTTCATCTTTAATAACAGACTTTGAGGGTAATCTATTAAATAATTTAATCAAATAATTAACGTCTATCACATATTTGCCGCTGTTTTCTTTACCGTCCCACTCCACAGAATTTACGCCTTCCGGTAATTCTATATTTTTTACTGTTATGCCATAAGAATCTTTTATTTCTATGCTATAGTTATCTCTTTTGCTTATCTCTCCCCAGTTTATGTAAATATTTAAATTACCGGTTCCGGGAGAATATATATTTTTATTTGTATTTATACTTATTCCCGAGCCTTTTTTCTTAGATTTACCGAATCTGTAGCCCAACCCTATTCTATGGGTATATCCCATCTGGCCGTAAGGGACCCAGGCGTAATCAACTAATGCTCCGTAAATATTTATTCCTATTCCCACTCTTAGTCCGGCAGGAAAAGAAAGACAATTATCCATATTATCGTAATCATACCCCGCCCTCAGAGAAAATTGATCATAGGCTGTATGTTCTATTCCGATGCCGGTCTGCCATTCTTTGTAATCCATATACCTGACTCCGGCAGAAATCGTAAAATCCACCGCATCCGTATATAATTTGAAATTCTGTGACAGACTGCCCGAAACAAAAAAAGGAAAAGATTCTTCTACATTACTATAATTAATCGAGGTAGAAAAATTATGAAATGTTAAACCGGCTTTGGTATTTTGAAATATTTTTGAAAATATGCCTATATCTCCGGCAATAGCGTTTGCGGATTTTTTATCAAGATTGCTTTGGATACCCCGGACATTTAACCCCGCTGAAATTTTCTCGTTAAAAGCAAAACCATACCCTAAATCTAGGGCAAAATCATTATTCTCAAATTCATCCCCTAATTCCCCGTCAACTATCCTGTCCATTTTACCCGATGAGAGGTTACGCACCGCAAGAGATGCGGTTCCTGCGCCTGCTGACGGTTCGATATACGCAAACGAATTGTAAGTTACGTCCGCGGGCAAAAGAC
>JAQICQ010000157.1 GCA_027858455.1 Elusimicrobiota bacterium
TATTAAAGAAGAAAAGGGCTCTTTGAAAATTAAAAAACCCACCACACAAACAAATGGCCATATTAGAATTTTAATAATTTGTATTATCATATTTTCTTTTATCCTTTTATATATTTATATGAGAAAGGGACTAAAAAGTCAAGTATTAACCGTAATTTTTAAAAAAAAGACAGCGCACGAAAACACCTATTTTCGTGCGTTAATCAATGACCACAGTATCGTCAATAATCCGTTTCCGTTCTCTTAAAACTTTCACAAACTCTTCAGTGAAAGATAAAATACAATATAAAATAATGCATTAAAAGGAGGTCCTCAAAAAAATGTCTAAAGTTCAACCAATCAGAGATATCAAACGCGTAAAAGCAATCAAGAATATGCTTAAGGGATCCGGAACTCCAAGAAATTTTCTTCTTTTTACGCTGGGAATAAATTTTGCCTTGCGTATCTCTGATCTCTTAAAGCTCCATATTACGGACATCCTTGATGAAAAGGGTTCCGTGAGAGGTTTTATACTCCTTAAAGAAAAAAAGACCGCCAGGGCGGCAAGGATACGCATAAACACCAATTCCATGGAAGCAATAGAGTACTTTCTAAGAAACACCGCGAACTGGAACTACAGCGATCCATTATTTAAATCCTCACGCTCCGAAAGATCCCTTGACCCGTCGGCCGTTTACCGCTTAATCCAAAAATGGACAGAGGCGGTCGGCCTTACAAAAGAAAACTACGGCACCCACACTCTCAGGAAAACATGGGGCTACATGGCGCGCAAGAGGTTTTCTGTCCCGATAGAATTGATCCAGGCAAAGTTCGGCCACGCATCGCCGGCGGTGACCAAAGCCTATATAGGTATCGAAGACGACGAGATTGAAAATGTCGAGAGCGAAGTGAATCTTTAGATTGAAAGAATTTTGGTTGATTATATCTTTAAATTGTATTATTATTAAATTAAGTAACGTATAGTAAATATATAATAAAAAATTATGAATTTCAAACGAAATATTTTTAAAATAGGATTTTCATTTTTAACAGTAATAATTTTATTATTAAGTCCTAATAGATTATTTGCTGTGTGGTCAACCTCCACAGTGGATTCCGCCGGTAATGTGGGTGATAGTACTTCAATAGATCTGGACTCATCAGGCTACCCTCACATTTCTTATTTTGATAACACAAACGATGACCTTAAATACGCAAAATGGACCGGTGCGGTTTGGCAGATTGAAACAGTGGATACCGCCGGTTATCATATAGGAGGACATATTACAATAGCTCTGGATTCATCAGGCGATCCTCATATTACTTATCGGGATTATATAAGCGAAGACCTTAAATACGCAAAAAGGGACGGAGCATCCTGGCAGATTAAAATAGTGGATTCCGCCGATTTTGTGGGCGAGTGGACTTCAATGGCCCTGGATTCATCGGACTATCCTTGTATCTCTTATTGGGATGGCACAAACAGCGGTCTTAAATATGCAAAATGGGACGGCGCGTCCTGGCAGATTGAAATAGTGGATTCCTCCGGTTTTGTGGGCGAGTGGCCTTCAATAGCCCTGGATTCATCCGGCTACCCCCATATTTCCTATCATGATACCACAAACAGCGCTCTTAAATACGCAAAATGGGACGGTTCGTCCTGGCAGATTGAAACAGTGGATTCCAACGGTTTTGTTGGATATCAAAATTCAATAGCCCTGGATTCATCCGACTACCCCCTTATTTCTTATTATGGCAACTACGACCTTAAATACGCGAAATGGGACGGCGCGTCCTGGCAGATTGAAACAGTGGATTCCTCCGCCGGCCATGTGGGAATGTGGCCTTCAATAGCCCTGGATTCATCGGACTACCCCTGTATTTCTTATTATGTTGAATACAGTGCCCTTAAATACGCAAAATGGGACGGTTCGTCCTGGCAGATCGAAACAGTGGATTCCGCCGGTAGTGTGGGCTCTTGGACTTCAATAGCCCTGGATTCATCGGACAACCCCCATATTTCTTATAAAGATAACACAAACCACGACCTTAAATACGCGAAATGGTCGGGAAATTCAAAACCAACAGATGTTTCAGTCTCCAGTGTGACATATAATTATGTAGAACTAACTTGGGCAGGAGATGGTTCAAGATATGCCTTAGCCAAATCTACGGATGATTTTAAAGTTAATATCGACACTTTTGTAGTTTTTTCAGATAATCTAACAACTAATACAACAAGTATTACTAATCTTAGTTCAGATACAACATATTGGTTCAGAATCTGGGCATATAACGGAGATGGAATTAAAACAGATTATATTACATATTCAACAAAAACACTTCCTGTTTCTGGTGATATTTCTCCTGATGCCCCGACATCATTTGGTGGTATAGTAAACTCCACATATTCAATAAAATGGGTTTGGAGTGATAATACGAGTTATGAAAATGGATACAGAATACAAAATTCAAGCGGTGTAAATATTTCAGGCAACTTGTCGCCGGATACTACTTTTTGGATAGAAAACAATCTTGATTCAAATGAAAAATATTATAGATATGTTGAAGTTTTTAATGGAACAGGTACGGCAGCAAGTGGGGTAACGACAAAATATACTCTGGCAAATACACCCAATAATTTAGATTCTACAAAACAAACAGCAAACAGCGTAACTCTAAACTGGGCGGGTAATGGAACAAGATACGCTATAGAAAGATCTACGGATGAAATGAACTGGAGTTATATTGTTACCCGGAGCGATGATCTTTCAGCGACTGCTTACTGTGATAAAATTTTAAAAGTAGATACAACTTACTGGTTTAGGATAAGTGCTTATAATGGTGACGATATAATAACCCAACCCAGTGAGGTCCTTGAGGTAAAAACTCTTGCCGTTGTACCGGAATCAATATATGATTTTAAAGCATTTCCTTTGAATGATTCAAAAATAAAACTTACCTGGGAAAAATCAGTTTCCGAAAATGTTTCCAAGTATAGAATTTATCATTCCACCGACTATGATAATATTGACTATACCATAATAAAAGCAACTGTTTCCCATCCCGGCGAAAGCTGGACGTCCCCGGCTCTTATTTCAGGCAGAAGATATTATTTTGTAGTGAGAACTGTAGATGAGGATGGTAACGAAGAGCAAAACGAAAATATAGTTTCGGCAGTACCGGAAACTATTTTATCCGAAGGAGTGAGAGCGGGGATAAAAATACCCAAGACCGGAAAAAAAGTAACAGGGAACCGGTTGATGGTGATGGCAGAACTTTTATCCGGCTCTCCTGAAGAAGTGAAAAATATCAGGTTTGAGTTTAAAAGTGAGGAGGATATTTCCTGGCAGAAAATACCTGAAGCCAATTCAAAGCATCCCAACCCCGATAAGACGCATCCTTATTTCGTTCATTGGGACGTCAGCTCTCTTTCTGAAGGGAAGTATAATATCAGAGCAAAAGCAACAGACAAAAACGGAGATACGGACTCCGACTGCGGGTATATTACCATAGAAGTGGATCATGATGATGCTGATGTGGATGAAAATATAAATTCGAAAGGAGAACATGTACGGCGAGAAAAATTCGATTCCAGAAGAAAAAACACTCTGGAAGTTAGCGACAATAATGAAGATAAAGTAACTATAGTTGATCTTCCCGAGGCGTGTATAGGAAAAAATGAGGGCAAAATAAAGATCGTTACTAATCCGGAAAACAGGGGAAGCAAGGATCAATTAAAAAATGATATCGGGGAGTACCGCGAAATAGAAATGGAAGATGCTGAGCTTACCGGCGAAGCAACTATTACAATACCTTACAATGACGAAGACGACGACAATATGGTAGACGATTTAAATATACCTGAAAATTCTTTACGGGGTTTCTATTACAATGAAAAAAATAAGAAATGGAAAGAACTTCCCGGTGAATTAGATACGGTAAACAATACAGTCAAAATAAAAACGACTCATTTTACACTGTTTAGTGTTTTTGGGGTTCCTCCTGCTACTTATTCCGGTGTGAAAGTTTATCCTAATCCTTACAAGCCGTCGAAGGGGCATTCCTGGGTAAAGTTTGACGGACTAACATCAAACACTGATATAAAAATTTTTACAATGTCCGGTGAGATAGTATTTAAAATAAAAGACATAGATAAAGGCGAGTATCTATGGGATGCGACGAATCAGGCCGGCAAAGATCTTGCCAGTGGAATTTATATTTGTTTATTATCCAACAATGTCAGCGATAAAAAAATAGTTAAAGTGGCAATATTAAGATGAGAATTTTTAAAACTATTATTATAATACTGATATTGGCTCCAACGATGGTATATGGAATTGGAGACAAAGCCGGAACAACAGGGCTGAAATTTTTAACTGTCGGCGCCGGCGCAAGACAAAGTGTAGTCGGCGCTGTTCCCGGAGATATAAATAGTTTATTTTATAATCCCGCTGCTGTATATTTTATAGAAAATCCGGCTTTTGGTTTAAGCCATAACAAATGGATAACAGATATAGTTCAACAAACTGCAGCAGGATTTTATCCTACAAAATACGGAAATTTTGGATTAGGAATACAGTACTTATCCGTTGGAGAGATTAAAGGATATGATGTGGATACTGATGGTGAGCCGATTAGAATACCCAATTTTAATCCCTATGACGCGACGATTTCCTTGAATTATTCAAAAAAAATAATAAATGTTCCCATGGGCATTAATTTAAAAATATTCAGAGAAAAAATTGAAGAAGTGAAAGCAGAAGGCGTAGCATTGGATATTGGTGTATATAAAAATATTACAGACAGTTTCTCAGGAGCGCTCTCGGTAATAAATATAGGGCCCAAAGTAAAATATATAAAAAAGAAAGAGTCTCTTCCTATGGAAATTAAAATAGGGGGCAGATATGCTCTTTTTGACAAAAGTTTAAATTTATATTTGAATTTAAATAAGCCGTTAGATAATAAAATAGAAACCGGTTTCAGTGCGGAGTATTTTTTGAAAAAAATTCTTTGTTTGAGGGCCGGATACCTTATTGGAAATGATTACAGAAAAGGATTATCTTCCGGGTTGGGAATAAATATAAATGATTTTGATATTGATTACGCTTTTATTCCATATAAAAATTTAGGAAATAATCACCGAGTTTCTTTAACTGTGAAATTCGGTAAAGAAGAAGATGAAGAAGAGGAAAGATTAAAACAGATAGAAAATCGAATTGATAAAAAATTAAAACAGTTAGACAGC
>JAQICQ010000171.1 GCA_027858455.1 Elusimicrobiota bacterium
GCTTATGATAACGGCGCGGACGATTTTATAAACAAGCCACTTAATAAATGGGAGTTTTTGTCCCGGATAAGGTCTCTTTTAAATCTCAGAATTTCATACCGTCAGCTTGAAGAGACAAAAAACATAGTTCTAACTCTTGCAAATGCCGTTGAGGCAAAAGACCCTTATACGCGGGGCCATTCGGAAAGGGTAGGGCTCTACAGCAAAAAGATAGCCGAAGCAGTAGGTTTCTCGGAGGAAAAAGCAGAAGATATGTACTGGGCCGGAATTTTACACGATATAGGCAAACTATCCATACCGCTTGATATACTAACAAAGCCGGGGAAACTTACAGATGAAGAATACGAAAAGATAAAAGAGCACCCCGGAGTATCTTACAGGATATGCAAGGATTTAAGAACTTTAAGTAGAGTATTGCCCGCCATAAAGCATCATCACGAGAGGTGGGACGGAGACGGATATCCGGACGGCCTTGAGAAGAAAGATATCCCTGCAGAGGCCCGGATCATGGCGGTTGTAGATGCTTATGACGCTATGACTTCCGACAGGTCTTACCGCAGCGCTATGCCTAAAGAAAAAGCAATAAATATTTTAAAAGAGGGTAAAGACAAACAATGGCAGGGAACGGTAGTAGATACCCTTATTGAAATAATAGAGGAACAAAAATGAAAATTATAATAGTAGGAGGAGTAGCCGGGGGAGCCACGGCCGCGGCAAGGCTGAGAAGGTTAAATGAAGATGCCGAGATTATTCTTTTTGAAAGGGGGGAGTACATATCGTATGCAAACTGCGGACTCCCTTATTATATAGGCGGGGTAATAGATGAAAGAGAGAATATACTCTTGCAGACCCCCGAATCGTTTTACGGCCGCTATCGCGTTGATGTCAGGATTAAAAACGAAGTTATAGATATAGACCGGGACTCATCACAGGCAGTAATAAAGGATTTAAAAAGCGGTAAAGAATACCGTGAAAGTTACGACAAGATACTTTTAGCTCCCGGCTCTAAAGTTATGGTTCCTCCGGTAGAAGGGATAAGCGGGGATAAGGTATTTACATTAAGAGGGGTAAATGATTCGGAAAAGATAAAAGATTATATCTCTGAAAAGCATCCACGCCACGCACTGGTAGTGGGAGGAGGGTATATAGGGCTTGAGGTGGCCGAAAACTTAAGGAATCTGGGAATAAGAGTAACTATCCTGGAGATGGCCGGACAGCTTGTGTCTCCTCTGGATTTTGAGATGGCGGCGGAAGTACATCAGCATCTCAAACTTAAAAATATAGAATTTTTTCTGGGGGAACAGCTTGTGGCATTAAACGATGAAGGCAAAAGCATAAGGGCTGTATTTAAAAGCGGAGTCGAGTTAGATACCGATATGGCAGTAGTTTCTATAGGAATAAAACCCGAAGTGGAACTGGCCCGAAAAGCAGGGCTGGCTTTAGGTGATTTAAACGGGATAAAAGTTGATAAATATTTAAGGACTTCAGACCCGGACATATATGCCGCGGGCGACGCAATTGAAGCATGGGACCCGATATTTAAAGAAACCCGCCCGATACCTCTTGCCGGTCCGGCAAACAAACAGGCCAGAATTGCAGCTGATAATATTATAATGGGCAATAATTCTGTTTACAAAGGTTCTGTAGGTACGGCAATAGCCAAGGTCTTTGATATAGGTGTGGGCGTTACCGGCTTTTCCGAAACCTACCTTAAAAAGAAAGATATAGAGTATTCAACGGTATTAATCCACAGCGCGTCACATGCCGGGTATTATCCGGAATCTCTGCCGGTATCTGTAAAACTTAATTTTTCACTTAAAGACGGCAGGGTGTTGGGGGGGCAGGCTATAGGTTACAGCGGTGCCGATAAAATTATTGAAATTTTATCTATGGCTTGTCAGTTCGGGCTTACTATATTTGAATTAAAAGATATGGACCAGGCTTACGCTCCGCCGTATTCTTCGGCAAAGTCTCCGGTAAATATGGTGGGATTTGTGGCTGAAAATATTTATACGGATAAATTAAAGGTTATTTCCTGTTTGGAGGTTAAAAACAATCTTCAAGATGAAGATACCCTCTTACTTGATGTAAGAGAAAAAGAAGAGGTTGAATTAGGAAAAATATCCGGCTCATTAAATATACCTTTGAATAAATTAAGAGGGAAGCTGGACAAGATAAATAAAAATAAAAAGATTTATGTATATTGCGCCGTAGGCCAGCGGGGTTATCTTGCATGCCGGATCCTTATGCAAAGCGGATTTGAAAATGTTTTTAATGTTTCGGGGGGATATAAGACATGGGAATATGTTACTCTTAAGCAGAGTAATGTTGAAGGTCCAAAATACAGAGTGCGTAAAGATGATTATATATACCAGTCTTCGGGGAAAGAAGATGAGACAAAATCACCGGCAGGTGTGGATGTAAAAATAAATGCGTCGGGACTCCAGTGTCCGGGGCCTATTATGAAACTTAACAAAGAAATGGAGAATATTCCCCAAAAAAGCACTATAGAAATAACTGCGACAGACCCCGGTTTTTTAAACGATGTAAAGTCATGGTGCAATGTTACCGATAATAAGCTCATAGATATTAAAGATGAATCCGGCAAGTTTAGGGCAACTATAAGAAAAGTTTCAAAAGGACGGTCTCCTTCAGCAGGCAGCCCGCCGGCTCTATTAAATGATAAAACTATGGTGGTCTTCAGCGACAGCATGGATAAAGCCCTTGCTTCTTTTGTTATTGCAAACGGCGCGCTTTCCATGGGAAGAAAAGTTACCATGTTTTTCACTTTCTGGGGTTTAAATATTTTAAGAAAAAGAAAACCGCCGAAAGTTAAAAAAGATATTGTATCAAAAATGTTTGCCTGGGTGCTTCCCAAAGGGCCTTCCAAACTTGCTCTCTCCAAACTCAATATGTTCGGCTTCGGCTCAAAACTTATGAAAATAACGATGAAAAAGAAAAAAGTGGAGTCGCTTGAAAGTTTGATGGAGCAGGCCGGGGAAAACGGAATCAAAATAATTGCCTGTCAGATGTCTATGGATATTATGGGGATAAAAAAAGAAGAACTTATAGACGGTATAAGCATAGGCGGTGTCGCAAGCTACATAGAAGCAAGCGAGTCGGCTAATATGAACCTTTTTATATGATATATGAATAAAAACCTTAACTGGAATCTTGACCATATACTTCCCGCCGGAGAGTTTGAAAGCTTTTTAAAAAAGCTTAAAAAAGATCTGCCAGAGCTTAAAAAATTTGCAGGAAAACTTGAGCCGGGAATGGAAACCGCATATTTTTCAAAATTTATAAAATATACCGAGGATGTAAAAAGACGGGTTAGTATTCTCTCCTATCTCGGTCATCTTATGGAGGCCGTAGATCAGAAATCTCAAAAAGCCCGTAAGCTTAAGGCAATGGCTCGTGACATGGAAGTTTATGCCGCTAAAAAATTAAGAAAGACAGAGCACTGGATGAAAGGGAAAAAGGTAGAAGGGTTAAAAAGACTTGATGATAAAAATGCTGCCCGTCTTTTTAAATCAGTGCCGGATTTAAGTTATGTCCTTAAATATAAACGGGAGCTGGCCGGGCATACTCTTTCTGAAAAAGAAGAGGACATAATTGCCCACATAGACGCGGCAGGCAGTGAGGCGGTAACAGAGTTAAGGGCCCTTATTGAAACCGAATTTGAATATTTTTTTAAACCCGAAGGCACAAAGAGGGGAAAGACGATAAAAACCCAGGCCGGACTTACATCGTATGTGAAGTCAGCTTCGGCCGCCGAGAGAGAAGAGGCATATAGTAAACTCCTTGAAAAATACAGGGATAATATTGATAAATTTTTTATTATATACGAGGCAGTAGTAAAAGACTGGGTTTACGAAGCTGATTTAAGGAACTTTAAATCTCCTATATCGGTAAGAAATAAATATAATCACATAAGCGACAGGGCCATAGATATACTTATAAAAGTATGCGAGGCCAATCGCGGGGTCTTTCATAAATATTTTAAATATAAAGCAGGTGAACTCGGAAAAAGAAAAAATAAACTCTCAAGGTTTGACCTTTATGCGCCTGTTGCTAAAAAGAGTGCGCCGGAGATTGGGCCGGAGGAGGCAAAAAATATTGTACTTGAGACCATAGGCGATTTCAGCGCGGATTTCAGACAAAAAGCAGAAAAAATAATAAAAGATAGACATATAGATTATATGCCGTCGCCGGTTAAGACAGGCGGAGCGTTTTGCGCTACGGTGGAACCGGGCATAACCCCTTATATAATGTTAAATCACAGCGGAAAATACAGGGATATACTTACGCTGGCGCACGAACTCGGTCACGGGATACATTCACTTTATGCGGACCGGCATTCTGTCAGCTCCCAGCAGGCCTCTCTTCCGCTTGCCGAGACAGCATCTACTTTTGCCGAGACCCTTGTTTTTGAGAAATTGTACCGC
>JAQICQ010000172.1 GCA_027858455.1 Elusimicrobiota bacterium
ATAAGATATAAACTTATAATACTTTTTTTGATAGTTATATTGCCGTCGGTTATATTTACCTTTATTTCTTTCGGGCTTGTTAAAAACACAATATCAACCCAGATAGACGCCTACCAGAAATCTATTGTTAAAAGTTCGGTAAAAGTAGTCCAGCACTATATACTTAACTGCCAGAAGCCGCTTTTAAATCTGGCCGAAGACAGGAATTTCAGAGGTGCCGTAAGCCGCTCGGACAGGCGCGAACTCAACAGAATACTTCAGAGGATATTTAAAAAGTACAAGACCTTTAGTTTTGTGGGGATAGTGGGGAAAAAAGGCAATTCTTTATATATGAAAGCTGTTTATCCGCCCGCCGGGTACGGAAATATATCAGAAGATGATAAAATATATGATTATTTAGGGCTGAATTTCAAAACCCCTAAGTTCAGGACTTCTCCGGTATTTATTTTTAATGGCAGCAGGGAGGTCATTATTGTATTTCCTTTAAAGGGAGCGCTGTTAGTAGGGGGAATAAATGTCCGGAATCTCTCACAGCTTTTAGGCAAGACAAAACCTATGCCTGAGAGTGAATTTATAGTCTTAGATAAAAATGGTAATCTTATGGTAGGTAAAAGTATTGATAAAGATTATAATCCTCCGCAGCAGGCAGGAGTAAGAAAAGTTGAAACTAAAAAAAGTGTAATATATTACGAACCGATTGAGATAATAAATGGGTGG
Organism: Elusimicrobiota bacterium; assembly: GCA_027858455.1. Taxonomy (GTDB): domain Bacteria; phylum CG03; class SLGR01; order SLGR01; family JAGXOG01; genus JAGXOG01. The sequence goes on from JAQICQ010000172.1 coordinate 718, forward strand.
GTGGGACTTGAAACTCCGGATATAGCAATATACCGAAATCTTACATATCTGATCCGGCTGCTTATAGTATTTATAGTTTTCTCTGTTGCTGTGGCTCTGCTTCTGGCTATTTATTTCAGCAAAAAGGTCACCGGGCCCGTAGAAAATTTAAATATGGGAGCAAGAATTTTAGGGGCGGGGAATCTTGCCTACCGCATAGAATTAAAAACCGGCGACGAAATCCAGGAACTTGCCGATGAATTTAATCTTATGGCGGAAAAACTTAAAGAATCGTATGATTCTCTTGGAGACAAGATAAGGATAGCTACGAGAGACCTGCAGGATGCGTACAGTCAGATAGAAGATAAGAACCAGCAGCTTAAAAAAGCAGACAAATTAAAATCCGAATTTTTAGCCAGTATGTCTCATGAACTTAGAACTCCCATAAACGCAATCATAGGTTTTTCATCGCTTATGGAGGAAGGGACATACGGCAAACTTACTCAAAGGCAAGAGGAGACATTAGATAAAATTATAAGAAATACCAATAATCTGCTGAATCTTATAAATGATATTCTCGACCTTTCCAAAATTGAAGCAGGAAGGATGTCCCTGCATACAGAAAAAATAAAAGTCAATAATTTATTAAAGGAGCTGAGCGAAGAACTCAGGCCTCTTGCCGAAGCAAAAGGGCTGGATTTTAAACTTGATACCGGAAAAGATATCAACTGTAAAAATGACTATACAAGATTAAAACAGATAGTCACAAATCTTGTTTCAAACGCAATAAAATTCACAAAGGAAGGAGAAGTAATAATTAAGTCCGAAATTTTAAAAGAAGGCTTTCTTATAACTGTAAACGATACCGGCATAGGCATAAAAAAAGAACAGCTAAAAAATATTTTTGATGAATTTGTCCAGGCCGACGGCTCGGTTACAAGGGAGTTCGGGGGGACGGGACTTGGCTTAAGTATTTCAAAAAAACTTATTGATATGATGGGGGGTAAGATAGAGATTGAGAGTAAGTGGGAACAGGGAAGCAGCTTTAAAGTTTTCTTGCCTTATGAAACAGATTAATTAAAATAAAAATACAAAATAATAAATAAGGAGATAAAAAATAATGAAGATACTTGTTGTAGAAGATAATCCATCAACCCGGGAAATAGTCCGGGATATAATTGAAGATACTGATTATGAATTAACAATATGCTCCAGGGGAGATACCGGAGAAGAGGAAATCCGTAAAGAAGAATGGGACCTTTTTATATTTGATATAATGCTTCCCGGAAAAGACGGTTTTCAGCTATTGAAAATAGCGAAGAAAATACATAGATTTACGCCGGTGATTTTGTTTACCGCGCTTAAAGACCGGGAGAAAAAGATTAAAGCCTATGATAACGGCGCGGATGATTTTATAAACAAGCCGCTTAACAAATG
>JAQICQ010000174.1 GCA_027858455.1 Elusimicrobiota bacterium
GTAAATAATTTTGTAAGTCCTTACTGAACATGCGCTGTGGTTCGGGTATTCTTACTATCTTCTGGTAATCCTTAATCTGTTGCTATTTCAAATACCATCTGTTTCAAAACAAATGGTAACTCAGTGCATTCTTTGATAGAATTATTTCCGGTTAATCTTTTATCTATTATTCCAATAATATCTACATCTTTTGTAGTAGCGGCTGAAAATCCGGTATAAATCATAGAAGCCCCTCCGCACACAACTAAATTATAGGTTCCTTTACCCCGAAACTCTATTTTTTTAGCCAGAAGACTTAAATATTTATGTAATTCTTTTTTGTTTAACATAATCTTACCCACTTATAATAAGTGGAATACATTATATATAGCATATTAACCATATACATACAAGAAGGACTGTATCGAAGATTAAACTACGATCAAGCCGGCTAACTTGTTTTATTTTTCAGAAAATATCTCTCCGTCTGAGGTTTTTTGGTACTTTTGCCCGCACTCACAGACCGCTTCTTTTCCTTTGAAAGAAAGCTTCATCCCGCATCTACAGATAAAGCCCCGGTTGCGGGCAGGATTTCCGTAAACCAGCCGGTATGGAGCGATGTCCTTTGTAACTACACTTCCCGCCCCGACAAAAGAATATTTACCGAGCGTAACCCCGCAAACAATAGTTGCGTTTGCCCCTACTGACACCCCTTTTTCCACGAGAGTTTTTTTATATTCGTCTTTGCGCTCTATAAAAGCGCGCGGATTTATTACATTTGTAAATACCATGGAAGGCCCTAAAAAACAGTCGTCTTCAACTATAACATCATCATATACCGATACATTATTTTGTATCTTTACCCCGTTTCCAATAACTGCTTTTGCCCCGACAAATACATTCTGCCCAATATTGCAGTTGCTCCCGATGCGGGCTCCCGGCATAAGATGACTGCCTGCCCATATCTTTGTGCCTTTTCCTACCTTTGCGCCGTCTTCTATATCCGCGTCTTTATGCGCAAAAAATCCTTTATCGTTATATTTCATTCTATATAACCTAAATCCTGTAATCTTTTCTTTATAAGTTCTTCATCTTCGGCATTATAATTTTCTGCCGCATTACCGGCTTCTTTGTCAATATACCCTTTCTGTGACAGATAATTTAAAATCTTTTCCATACTTTCTTCAACTGATTCTTTGTGCGTATATATGATTATTTCCGGATTTTCAGGTCTTTCGTAAGGGTCCGATACTCCGGTAAAAGCCTCTATCTCTCCCGCGCGGGCAAGTTAGTACATACCTTTGACGTCTCTTTTTTCGCATTCGGCCGGAGGGCAATCTACAAATACTTCAATAAAATTAGTCGTCTCTTTCCTGACTTTAGACCGGGTCTTTTGGTATGGGGAGACAAATGTAGTTATAACCCCTACCCCGTTTCTTGATAATAATTTAGAGACAAACATTATCCGGGTAATATTTTCATCGCGGTCCTCTTTTGAAAATCCAAGATCAGAGGTCAACGACTCTCTGACTATATCACCGTCTAATCTTTCAATCTTTAAACCCTCTTCTTTTAATTTAACCGCAACTCTGTCGGCTACGGTAGTCTTTCCCGAACAGGGAAGCCCTGTAAACCAGAGGACAAAACCTTTTTCTTTATTATTCTTCATCAATCAATTCTCTTATAATTTTACCTTTTAAATTTTCATCCTGAGCATATCCTAAATATTTTAATACAGTAGGATGTATATCAAGAATCCCGGTTCCTTTAATTATAATACTTTTTTTCATTCCTTTTTTCCACCCCATCATTATCCCGTTCCAGTCGTGCACACCGTCATCAGGCCCGGTATCGTTTTCCTCGAGGTATATATTATTGTGGCCGAGCGTACCGGCGGCTCGCCAGTTAAGATCGTCCCAAAAAACCATTAAATCAGGTTTCTCGCCGCCCGCAGGATCGTAAAGTTCGTCGGGAGTAAAAACCTTTGTGTTCCACTTTTGGCCGGCAGGGCCTTTAACCATCTTTATTTTTTTTCTTAATTTTTCTCTCTCTTTTTGTAATTTACACGGTTTGATTTTTCCGTTTTTCTCTCTCCCTTTTACATTGAAGAATATCCTTGAGTAATAGCCTCCCCACCCCCAGGCTTTTGTCTTTTTCCAGTTAATATTAGCCTGCTGTATTCTTTGCCCTTCTTTTCTCTCTTTGTTTTTAAATTTCAGGTATCCAATATCATTAAGCCACTGGTTTACGCAAAAACAGCCTTTCATTGCCTTTGCTCCGTGATCGGAAGCTATTATTAAAAGTGTATCATCATCTATTATATCCATTATGCGCCCAAGCCGCCTGTCAAGTAATTTATAATAATTCTTAATTACATCTTTGAATTCCGAATCCGGTTCGTAAAGATGATGATTCTCATCCATATACCGCCAGAAAGCATGCTGAATTCTGTCAAGGCCTATCTCTACATGCATTGCAAACTGCCACTCTTTTTTTTGCAGAAGCTCTTCGAGAACATCAAAGTGGGATTCGGTCATCTTAAATGCGCTGTCCCTTATGCCTTTTTTGTCCTCTACTCTGAACTTAGTATCTACGGCATAATCAGGTGAGATCTTTTTTATTTCCTCTGAAAGAGATTCCGGATAAGTAAACGGTTTTGACAAATCCGGCGTCATAAACCCTCCTATGAGGTTACCGCTTATTTCATAAGGAGGATAAGAAGGAGGAATTGCCGAGCATAAAGACTTTTCTCCGTTTCGGCCCACTTTATCCCAGATTGCGTCTTTTTTTAAATTTAAAGAAGTAGTGATAGAAAAATCTCTGTAGGAATTTCCTTTGCGGTGGCGGAAACCGTATAATCCAAGTTCACCGGGGGTCTTTCCGGTAACCATACATCTCCAGGCCGGTATGGTAATCGGTGGAGTAACACTTTTAAGCTTTCCCCATACGCCTTCGGCCATTATGCGTTTAACATTCGGAAGTTCATCTTTATATCTGTCGAATACAAGTTGAGGCGCAGCGCAATCCCAGCCGATAATTAATACTTTTTTACTCATAATACCTTTTGATCTTTCTTAAAAATTCATCTGTATATTTATCATCTATAATTATACCGGCCACTTTGTCTTTCCCGCCGGCCTGAGCCCCCAGCGAACCGGCAATCTCCTTAAATACCGAGGTATCTCTCTCTTCAATGCCGTTTTTAAGCCGGACGTATATCTGCGATTTATCCTTAAAAAACCCCCGGTTAACTACAATTACATACAGGTATTCAGTCTTTGCCGCCAACCTCCTGGTTACGGCTGATATAACATTCTTGCCGGTATGAATCATATAAATCTCAGCAATATTGCCAATGGTATCGTCGGGAGAGCTTTCTATAATCTTTTTAAGTTCTTTTTTATGATTTTCTTCTTTCTTATGCCATTTTTTGATATTCTCTATCTTTTCGGGATTGCCTTTTAATTTAAGTATTCTTAAGGCCATTTTTTTAAGTAATTCCGTATCGTTTTCTTTATAATGTATATCTATGAGGTTTTTTGCCCTGACATATCTCATATATTTTTCTTTACTGCCTTTTAAATAACTTTTTATTTCAGGAAATTTATCAAATCCCGCAGGCAGAAATCTCTCTTCAAGATCGCCTGCAATACCCATAACAATAAGGTCATTAACTTTTAAATCTAAATATTTTTTTAAGACCCATGTTGTAGCGGGCCACTTTTTTCCCGGCTCCTCTTGCGCCACCGGGTTATAATAAAAAATTTCTTCCTCATCTACCGGTTCCCTGAGATGATGGACATATACTACTACAGGAACCTTATAAATATTTGGTAAGTTTACTATATCTTCTTTCGAGACAGAATACTCAAGAATTGCGATAAAATCAGAATTTTTC
>JAQICQ010000205.1 GCA_027858455.1 Elusimicrobiota bacterium
TATTAAAAGAGGACATTAAAAAACTGGGTAGTTTCGGAGAATTAGTGGATGTGAAAGACGGCTATGCGCGCAATTATCTTTTGCCCAAAGGCCTTGTATGGCCGGATTCGAAAGGCTACCGTTCAAAGATAGACGAGCTTAAGCATAAGATAGAAGTAAGAAAAGAACAGGAAAAAGAAGCAGCTTTAGAATTAGCCGAAAAACTGAAAGATATATCAGTTACTATCGAAGTTGAAGTGGGCGAAGACGATAGGCTTTTTGGTTCTGTGACAAATATTGACATAGCCCAAAAACTAAAAGATGAAGGGGTCGATATTGATAAAAAAATTATTGTAATAGATGACCCGATTAAAAAATTAGGTGTTTATAAGGTGAGTATTAATCTTCATCCCGAGGCGGAAGCTGTCTGTAAAGTATGGGTAGTGGGCAAGGAGGAAAGTAATTAGTTCTAAGCAATTATCTGCTAAACTGCCGCCTCAGAATCTTGAGGCGGAAAGAGCGGTTTTAGGGTCTATGCTTATAGACCAGGCAGCTGTAATTGATTGTATAGATATACTTAATGCGCATGCTTTTTACCGCACCCCCCACAAAAATATTTTTGCTGTTATAAAAGACCTTTTTGCCGAGAATGAAGCAGTAGATATAGTAACTGTTTCGGAAAAGCTGAAGAAGAAAAAGGAACTCAAGGGAGTAGGCGGTTTTGATTTTCTTTCCCGGCTGGTTGACGAAGTGGTATCGTCTGCCAATGTGACTTATTACGCAAAGATTGTAAAAGACAAATATCTTTTGCGCCAGCTTATTAAAATTTCAACGGATCTGATAGAAGAGAGTTATGACGAATCCAAGGATGCCCGTCAGCTTATAGACGCGGCAGAGCAGGGGGTTTTTAATATACGTCAGGAGAATGTAACTACGGGTTTTCAATCCATGGCGGATATGATTGAAAACTCAATAGATACAATTGAGATGCTGCATAACCAGGAAGGAAGCGTATCAGGCATAGCAACCGGTTTCAGAGATTTAGATAAAATATTGTCCGGCCTTCACCCTGGCAATCTTATAGTTGTAGCGGCCCGTCCTTCTATGGGGAAGACGTCTTTCGGCCTTAATATAGCCCAGTATATAGGGCTTAACAAAAAAGTTCCGGTTGGAATATTTTCGCTGGAGATGTCCATAAAAGATCTGATGATGCGTATGCTTTGCAGCGAAGCAAAAGTAGAGTCTTCCCGGGTCAGGGACGGCTTTATTGGCAAAGGCGAATGGGCGGCGCTGACCACTGCCGCCGGCAAGATAAAAGAGTCCAAAATTTTTATTGATGATACTCCCAGCATTACCCCGATGGAGATGAAAGCGCGGGCCAGGCGGCTTAAAGCGGAACATCCCGATCTTGCTCTAATAGTTGTTGATTATCTTCAGCTTATGCCGGGTGAACCGGGAAGCGGATACGACAACCGTCAGCAGGAAATAACTTTTATATCCAGAAGCCTTAAAGTCCTGGCCAAGGAGATAGATGTGCCGGTGATGGCGCTGTCTCAGCTTAGCCGGGCGCCGGAAAAGCGGGGAGGCGATTCCCGCCCGCGGTTGTCTGATATAAGAGAGTCGGGAGCGATAGAGCAGGATGCGGATGTAGTATTATTTCTTTACAGGCCTTCTTATTACAAGAATCAGAAGGAGGTTCTGCCAGAAGAAGAAAATATAGCTAAAATTATTATAGGAAAACAGCGTAACGGTCCTACGGGCGATATTGACATGGTTTTTCAAAAGGAGTATACGCAATTTAAGGATTTAGCTCATAAAAAGGAGTTTTAATGGTTCAAGCTGGGACAAATACAGAACCCGAAAAAAATTTCCGGCCAACAAAAGCTGTAATATCTTTAAATAATATCCGAAGTAATTTTAAAAAGATAAAAGAGCTGACAGATGCTAAAATTATGCCGGTAGTAAAAGCCGATGCATATGGCCACGGCGCGGTTCGGGTCGCCGCCCTTTTAGAGCGCGAAGGATCCGATATGCTGGGGGTAGCTACAATAGAGGAAGGCATAAAATTAAGAAAAAATAACATTAAAATACCTGTCCTTGTCCTGGGGTCGGTCTATCCTTTTGAAAATTTCACAGAAATAATTAAATTTAATCTGACTCCCATAGCAGCAAGCATGAAATCCGCCCGGGCCCTTGAAAAAATAGCTATGTCGGAAAATGTAAAAGTAAAAGTCCATATAAAAGTAGATACCGGGATGGGAAGAATCGGGATTTCTCCGGCTCCGGCTAATGAACTCTATGAATACGCCCTGAATTCTAAAAATATAGAGCCGGAAGGTGTTTTTACTCATCTTTCAGCCGCCGACAGTGACTATTTATTTACTCAAAAACAGATTAAAGATTTTCGTGAGTTTACCGAAAAACTTTCGCCTAAACCTTTGTATGTGCATGCGGCAAATTCGGCAGGTATTATGAAATACCCGGCTTCTCATTTTAACCTGGTTCGTCCGGGCCTGGCGCTCTACGGTCTTTTTCCCGACGGTGTAGATAAAGAGGGTTTTGGCCTTTTGCCTGCTCTTTCATGGGAATCAACTATAATATTTTTAAAAGATATAAAAAAGAATACTCCCGTCAGTTATGGGGGGACCTGGCGCGCTCCCAAACCGTCTAAAATTGCTACATTATGCGTAGGGTATGCAGACGGCTACAGCAGAAAATTTTCAAACAAGGGGCGTCTCCTTATCAGGGGCAAATTCTGCCCGGTAGTAGGGATGGTATGCATGGATATGATAATGGCGGATGTCTCCGGCGTCGGAGGAGTTAAAGTAGGCGACCGGGCTGTTTTAATAGGGGAATCCGGAGGAGAGAGAATAACTGCCGAGGAAGCAGCCAAAACCGCGGGCACTATAAATTATGAGATTACAACATCTATATCATCGCGGGTTCCAAGGATTTTTAAGGATGAATAAAGGGAATATAATTAATTCTATGCAGTCAAGTCTGACTCAATCACTGGAAAGTTTTGGCGGCGCCGCTGATATGGTAAGAAAAATATCTTTACTTATATTTAAAAAACCCGACGAGCCGGCAAATATTTTAAAGCAGATGGTCCGTGTGGGTGTGAATTCTATTCCCATAGTGCTGCTTTCTTCTTTCTTTACCGGGATGGTCCTTGCTCTGCAAAGCGGCGTAGCTTCTATCAGACTACTTAATCAACCGGTGTTTATGGGCAGTCTTGTAGCTTTTTCTATGGTTTTAGAATTGGGGCCCGTGCTTACGGCTATGGTAATAGCCGGAAGAGTAGGAGCGTCCATTACAGCTGAAACCGGGACTATGAAAGTTTCCGAACAGCTTGACGCGCTTTATATGCTGGGTACCACGCCGGAAAAGTATCTGGGCGTCCCTCTTTTTATCGCTACGATTATTATGGTTCCCATCTTAACCCTGATTGCCGATATTGTGGGGATAACCGGAGGATATATAGCTGCGGTAACTAATTTTGATGTGCCGGGGAGCGTCTATATAAATGAAATAGTATCTTATCTTAAGATAGTCCATGTTTTTAACGGTCTTATAAAATCAGCGGTCTTTGGATTTATTATTGTCACGGTCAGCTGCTATAAAGGTTTTACAACTTCAGGCGGAGCCGAAGGGGTGGGAGAAAGCACAACAAGGGCGGTTGTATATTCCATGATATTTATACTGATATCTGATTATTTTCTTTCCATGCTGCTTAATTCTCTGGGGATGGTGTAGAAAAGATGATTGAAGTAAGAAATCTTTATAAAAGTTTAGCCGGTCAACCGGTTTTAAACGGGATAGATATTGATATAAAAGAAGGAGAGATACTTACTATTCTGGGCGGTTCGGGAGTGGGTAAGAGCGTCTTTCTAAAAAACATTATAGGTTTGCTCAAGCCCGACAGGGGGAGCATAAGAATTGACGGAGTAGAGGCTGTGGGGTTAAAAGCTAAAGAGCTTGCTGCGATACAGGCAAAATTCGGTATGGTATTTCAGGGAGGGGCTCTTTTTGACAGTCTGACCGTTGCTGAAAATGTTGCATTTGGGATGAAGAGGTTATCCTCACACAGTCCGGAAGTTATAAATAAGAAAGTCACTGATTATCTTTCTATGGTCCGCCTGGAGGGGGTTGAAGACAAACTCCCTGAGAGTCTTTCTATCGGAATGAAAAGGAGGGTTTCACTGGCCCGGTCTATTGCTACCGAACCCAAATATATATTTTACGATGAACCGACAACAGGTCTTGACCCTATAACAACCGATGTTATTTGTAAACTGTTTCTTGACCTTCAAAAGAAACTGGATATAACATCGGTTATGGTAACTCATGATATACCGACAGCTTATAAGATATCAGACAGGATAGCTCTGATTCATGAAGGCCGTATAGCGGAAGTTGATACTGTGAAAGAATTTAAAAATTCCGCTAATGAATATGTGAGAAATTTTATTGATATAAATACAAGGGTTTTAAAAACTTAAACAACGGAGATAATAATGATAAAACCAAAAGTAAAAGTAGGCGCGCTTCTTGTAGCAGCTCTGGGCGCGATGGGACTTGTTATAGTTATGCTGGGACAGGTATCTTTAAAGAAGGGGTATGAGTTTTCGGTTCTTTTTGAAACTGTATCTGATTTACCTTCAAGTTCTGTAGTAAAAATGTACGGTGTAAAGGTCGGAAGGGTTGACTCAATAAGACTCTTTAAAGATAAAGCAAAGGTTAAGGTATGGATCAGGGATGAAATTAAAATACATACTGATACGAAGATTGAAATATTAAGAATGGGGCTTATCGGAAATACTTTTTTAAGTATTACCCGGGGCACCGCAAAAGAGCCATTTTTAAAAGCCGGAGATACCGTTGTCGGCATCTCACCGATAAGTTACGGTGAAATTCTGGATAAGCTTATGGTGGGTTTGACCGAAGTAACCCGGGCTTTTGAAGGCCTTGAAGATATAGGGGGAGTGGGAAAAGACCTGGGGGATACTTTTAAAAATTTAAGCGAGATGACCTTGTCGGTTAATAAGGCGATGGGAGAAGAAGGAGAGAAATTGTCCCACGCGATTGATAGCTTAAACCAGCTGCTTAAAAGTATGGATAAAGTAGTAGGTACCGAGTTTTCAGGTACGGCCGAAAGTATTAAAAAGTTCGGCGCCGCCGCGGATGAATTAACTTTTCTTCTGAGAAAAATAAAAAAAGGCGAAGGTACAGTGGGAAAACTCATTTCCTCTGAAGAGTACAGTAAAAAAATAGGTGAAGCGATAGAGAGCGTATACGAAGCGTCAAATGATCTTGAGGATGCAGTTAAACGGTTTAAAGGGTTTGACAGTTCATGGGATAGCGGGGTTAATTTCAGCCCGAAGGATGAACTTCTCAGGTCTTATGCAGGGATTACTCTGAAAACCTCTTCCAGGCGCTTTCTTAATTTGGGTTTTGAAAATATAGATCCTTCGGGAGGGTCCTATAAAAATTATGATGAGGGAGGAGACAGGTTGAATTCTCTTACCGTCAAAGCCGGAAAGGAGCTCGGGGATTTTCGTATCTTTGCGGGAGCAATAAGGTCATCGGGCGGAGTCGGAGCTGATTGGGAACCTCTTAGGATATTAAATTTTGGGACGGCAATTTTTGAATTCAGCCGGAGTGAAAACCCCCGGTGGAGTATATCGTCATCTCTTAAACTTACGGATTTTTTAAAGTTAGATTTAAATTACGAAGATTTACTTGAGAGGCGGGACTTAAGGGCCGGACTGGAACTGGAGATAAAATAATGGCTTTTGAGTGCGTGGAATGCGGTTATGAATCTACAAAATGGATGGGTCGTTGTCCGCGCTGCGACAGTTGGGACTCTATCGTAGAGAGTTCAAAATACGAAACTAAAGATAACGCGGTTTGTCAGACAACTGTGGCTACCACCGAATTAAAAAAGTTGTCGGAGATTAAAATCAACACAGAAGATCGTATTAAGAGCGGTATTGCCGGATTTGACCGCATAATAGGAGGAGGTCTGGTAAACCAGGAGATACTTCTTTTGGCCGGCCCGCCGGGAGTAGGTAAAAGCACTTTGTTTTTGCAGCTTGCCCAGAATTATTCGGAGGCAGGAAGTAAGGTTATATTTGTCAGCGGAGAAGAAAGTCCTTCCCAGATTAAAGTGCATGCCGGGCGTCTGGGTATAGGCGGGAGAGGGATAACCGTTATAGGCTCGGGAGATCTGGGCGAAATAAAAAAGATAGTTGAAAAAGAAAAGCCCGACATACTTTTTGTTGATTCAATACAGGCTGTTGCGGCGCCGGGAGTAACTTCCGCGCCGGGGACTCTAAAGCAGGTCGCCGAAAGCGGCAGGCAGCTGACCTCGGTAGCTAAAAATTCAAATACGCGTGTTATTGTATCGGGGCAGATTACAAAACAGGGCTCCATCGCCGGACCAAAGGTTCTTGAACATATGGTTGATGCGGTAATATATATCGATTCGGTTGAATATGATACCCGTATGATTACGGCTGTCAAAAACAGGTTCGGCGCCTGCGGTGATTTCGCCCTTTTTAATTTAACTGCAAAAGGGTTAAAAGAAGCCGGGGAATTATCGGGGATGAAAGCAGAGGGCAGCATAACAGGCCAGGTCGCAAGCTGTGTTTCGGTGGGGCCTCGCCTGCTCGGAGTTCATCTGCAGGCATTGGTAAGCGAAAATTATTTTGAATACCCGCTTAGGCGGACAAGCGGTTATCCCCGAAACCGTTTATTGATGCTGACAGCTATTGCTCAAAAATATTTAGGTATAAAACCGGGTAAGTTTGATATATACCTGAATGTCACCGGTCATAAGACGGTGAAAGAAAGAAGCAGCGATCTGGGAGTAATTACTGCCCTTTATTCGGGATTTAAGGATAATCCGGTTAAAGGAACAGATATGTTTTTAGGAGAGATAGGATTAAATGGTAAGGTTCTGCCCCTGAAAGATATCCGTACGAGGATAAAATTTGCCGCAAGAAATAATTTCAAGAGAATTGTTTTTGCATCGCCGGGAATTAAGATAAAAGATCCCGGAATTGAATTGAAAATTATAGATTCGGTAAAAGAAATAAGAAGTATTATAAAATAAAATTAACTAAAAAAAGGAGTAATATTATGTTTATATATGTAGCAAGGATTTTTGTCATAATTGCAGGTCCGGTAATAGGGTATATGAGGATTTCGCCGGACGCTAAGGGGATACTTATAGGTACCGGCGCGGCCCTCATCGTGATAGCAGCTGAAATTGTAATTGAAAAGGTTCGTCTTGACGATATGATTGCAGGGCTCATAGGGCTTATCCTGGGGCTTATAGGAGCAAGCCTTGTAAATTATGTTATACCCGCCCTGATAGCTAATGAGCATGTAATTGAAATTTTCAGTAAGTATGACCTTCTGGTAAGTATTGTATTTGCTTATATAGGAATGATAATCGCCCTTCGTAAAAAAGGGGAGCTTGACCTTTTAGACAAGGACATTCAGCTTACAAAGAAAAAACTTGTAAAAGGAGTCAAAATGGTTGATTCGTCCGCCATTATTGACGGCCGTCTGCTGGATGTGGCCGAAACAGGGTTCATAGAAGGAGTCTTTGTAATCCCTACTTTTGTAATTGAAGAAGTTCAGGCTTTGGCCGATTCTCCGGAAGATGGGCTCAGAAAAAAAGCGCGCCGCGCATTGGATATAGTCAAAGAATTGAGAGAAAATAAAAATATAACTACAAAGATATATGATAAAGATTACAAGGATATTGATTCGGCCGACAGTAAATTAATAAAGATGTGTCATGAATTAAAAGGTAAGCTTGTAACCTGTGATTTTAACCTGAATAAGGTGGCTGCCGCCCAGGGCATAGGCGTTCTTAATATTAATGAACTGGCTAATTCTCTTAAACCGAAACTGCTGCCCGGTGAAGCAGTTAAAATATTCATACTTAAAAAAGGGAAAGGAAAAGATCAGGGGATTGGGTATCTGGAAGACGGGACAATGGTGGTCGTTGACGGCGCCTTGAAAGATATAGGCCGCGAGGCGGAAGTTACAGTAAAATCCGTTCTTCAAAAACCCTCGGGAAGGATGATTTTTGCAAGAGTCAGCTGACGCAGTAATAGTTGCCGCCGGAAGTGGTATAAGGTACGCCGCCGAAAGCGGTATAAGGCATAAAAAGAGAAAGCAGCTTCTTGAGTTTGCCGGCACAACTGTCGTAGGGTTTATAGCCGATGTTTTTAGCCGGATTGAGGAAGTAAAGAATGTTATTGTCGTTTATCCGCAGGATATGGATGCAGAAGATTTCAGGGCGCGCGCTAAACTTAAAAAAGATGTAATAATTACTTCCGGCGGTTCAAAAAGAGCAGAGTCGGTTAAGTCAGGACTGCGTAAAGTATCATCTGAATACGTGCTGATACATGACGGTGTGCGGCCCGGAATATCGAAAAAATTAGTAAAAAGGGTGATAGAGGCAGTAAAAAAACACGGATCTGCCGTACCGGCAATAAAGCCGGTATCCACTGTTAGATATATGAAAGGTAAGTCGTTAAAGACATTGAAAAGAGAAGATGTTTATCTTATACAGACCCCCCAGGGGTTTATTGCAAAAGAGCTGCTGGAGGCTTATAATAACTACGGCGATTTATCTTTTACCGATTCTTCCTCGTTAATGGAAGCAGCCGGATTGAGGGTCAAAATAATTAAAGGAGAAAAATATAATATTAAAATAACTTCTCCGGAGGATTACAGATATATAAGAGAGGTAATTAAAAGATGAGAACCGGAATTGGATATGATATCCACAGGCTTAAAAGCGGAAGGGAACTGGTGCTCGGCGGTCAAACTATTAAATATAAAAAGGGTCTTTTAGGGCATTCGGATGCCGATGTTGTATATCATTCATTATGCGACGCTATTTTGGGCGCCGCGGCGCTCGGGGATATAGGCAGGCATTTTCCGGATACCGATCCAAAGTATAAAGATATAGATTCCGGTGAGCTTTTAGGCAAAGTAAAGAAGTTGATTGAAAACAAAAAATATGAGGTTAACAATATAGATATTACCATTGTAGCCGAGGAGCCGGACTTGTCGGGGGAGATACCTTATATGATAGAAAATATTGCCGAAAAGCTTAAACTTCATAAAAGTGACATAAATATAAAAGCCACTACTAACGAAGGGCTGGGGCCCGAAGGCGAAAAAAGAGCCATATCGGCAATGGTGGTTGCTACCATTATCCCTTCTTCGGCTTATGATTTATAAGATATGAAAGATTTTTTGTTATATAATACCCGGACCGGAGAAAAAGAAATTTTCAAGCCGCTTTCGGGCCGAGAAGTACGGATGTATGTCTGCGGCATAACGCCGTATGACTATGCTCACCTGGGCCACGCCAGATGTTATATAGTCTTTGATGTTTTAAGACGTTACCTTGAGTATATCGGCTATAATGTAAAATATATACAAAATATTACTGATATTGACGATAAGATAATTTTATAAAGCCGTGAAACAGGAAAATCCCCGGAAGTTATAGCAGATAAATATTTTAAAAGTTTTCAAAAAAGTATGGAGCTTCTTAATGTCAGACCGGCTACACTTTATCCCAGAGTCAGTGAGAGTATAGATGATATTATATTATTTGTTAAAGATTTGATTGACTCGGGGCATGCATACGAATCCGGAGGAAGTGTTTATTTCAAAACGGATAGTTATGAGAAATACGGCAGTCTGTCCGGGCGGAAACCCGAGGATATGAAATCCTCCGACGGGAAATATACGGATGATAAAAAAAACATTTCAGATTTTGCTCTCTGGAAAAAAGATGAAAAATTCGGTTGGAAGAGCCCGTGGGGAACCGGGCGCCCCGGCTGGCATATAGAGTGTTCGGCGATATCAAGAAAATTTCTTGGCGAGCAGTTTGATATTCACGGAGGCGGGCTTGATCTTATATTTCCTCACCATGAAAATGAAGCGGCTCAGTCGGAAGCCTTAACCGGCAGGAATCCGGTAAATTTCTGGGTTCACAACGGAATGGTTAATTTAAAAGGCGATAAAATGGCAAAAAGCACGGGCAATTTTTTTCTCTTAAAAGACCTGCTGCAAAACTTTAACGCTGAAATTGTCCGGATGTATCTTTTGACTACGGGTTACCGGCAGGTTTTAAATTTTGATTCCGCTGAGCTATCGGATACAAAAAAAGCATTTAATAAACTTTGCGAATTTAAAAAAGAGCTCTATCAGATTGCCGGTAAACCGACTTTAGATGCGGTAGATATTGACAGAGAAAATTTTGCTGTACCGGCCGCCATAACGGAGGAGTTAAATAATGATTTAAATACATCGGCCGCGATTGGCGAAGTATTTAAAACTGTAAATGCTTTGACCGAAAAAATGTTTAAAGACAGTTTCTCCCCTGAAAATCCCCTCCCTGAAAATTTTTCGCCTGAAGATATAAAAGAAGGTTTGGGCGCGATTTATGTAATGGAAAACCTTATGGGAATAGATTTAAATATAAAACATGATATTGACCGGGACAGGGTGGAAAAACTTTTAGAAGAACGGCGATGCCTGAGAGAAGATAAAAAATACATGGAAGCTGACCGGATAAGGGAGAGACTTTTACAAGAAGGCATTCAGATAAAAGATACTCCGGCCGGTGTAAAGTGGTTTAAAAAATAAGGAATAATATGGCAAAAAAATATAAATCATTGAGAGGGATAAGGGATATAAGCGGCGCCGAAGCTGCCGGATTTAACGAAATAATATCTAAAGCGTCAGAGCTTTTAGAAAAATACGGATACGAGAGGATATTTCTGCCGGTAATTGAATATACGAACCTTTTTGCAAGAAGTATCGGAGAGGATACCGATATAGTTTCAAAAGAGATGTATTCTTTTAAAGATAAGAAAGGGCGTGATATATCTCTGCGGCCTGAAGGCACAGCCGGCGCGGTCAGGTCACTTATTCAGGCAGACCAATTAAGCGGCAAGATACGCCGGAAAATATATTATTTCGGTCCGATGTTTAGATATGAAAGGCCCCAGAAAGGCCGTTACCGCCAGTTTTATCAGTTAGGTTGCGAAGTTTACAGTTTTCCAAGTCCATATCATGATGCAGAAATAATAGAAATTGCCGATAAATTACTTAAATTATGCCGCGTAAAAGATTACAGTTTGGGTATAAATTCTCTCGGCTGCGCAGAAGACCGCAGTAGTTATAAGAAAGCCGTAAAGAAAAAACTTGAGGGAAAAGTTGAAAAACTTTGTCCGGACTGCCGCCGCCGGCTGAAAACAAATACTTTAAGGGTTCTTGACTGTAAAAACAGCCGGTGCCGGGAAATATATCAGGAATTGCCCGGGATGGATGATTTTCTATGTGATGATTGCGGAGACTATATAGAAAAACTCCGGCAGATTTTAGACAGCCGGGGGGTAAAATATTCAATAGACAGCGGGCTTGTCAGGGGACTGGATTATTACAACGGCCCTGTCTTTGAATTTAAAGTAAATGATTCCGCGGTTATTGCCGGGGGCAGGTATAATAAACTGGTCAGAGAGCTCGGTGGGCCTGATATGCCGGCTTGCGGATGGGGACTGGGTATGGAACGGCTGGTGGCTGCTGCAAACTTAGAGCCGGCTTCGCAGAAAAAAGCAGCTCTTATAAAAGTAGAGGGGGGTAGGATTGAAACCTGCCGCAGGATAGCGGATAATTTAAGAAATAAGGGTATTTCAGTTAGTGAAGGATATGAAGATATATCTACCGGGAAAAAATTTAAGATAACCGATAAAAACCGGATAGTCAAGGTAGTTATTATCGGCGGCGAAGAAGAAAAAAATAAAACCGTTACTTTAAGGGATATGGAAACCGGCAAGCAGGAGTCGGTGCCGGCGGATGACGTTGAGTCGTTAGCAAGAAAAATATTAGCAAAGAAAATATTAGCGAGGAAAACAGATGTTTAAAAGTACCAACGATTGTGGGCAGTTGACAATTAAAGATATAGGAAAAGAAGTAATGCTTTCCGGGTGGGTTTCAAGCTGGCGCGACCACGGCGGGGTTATATTTATTGATTTAAGGGATATTGCCGGCATAACCCAGATAGTTTTCGGCCAGGATAAAAGCAGTATCAGCGAAGATAATAGTTCCGGCCTTATAGAGTCGGCCCATGCTTTAAGAAACGAATATGTGATTTCGGTCAAAGGTATAGTTGCTAAACGGCCGGAGGGCACAATAAACGATAGAATAAATACCGGAAAAATAGAAGTACGGGTAAAAGAGCTGGAAGTTTTAAATAAATCAAAAGAACTGCCTTATGATTTAAAAAATCTTGAAGAAGTAAGCGAGGAGCTCAGGTTAAAATACCGTTATCTTGAGATGAGAACCGGAAAATTAAAAGACAATCTTATATTTAAACACCGGCTCTATCAACTTACCAGAAATTTTTTTACGGACAAAAAATTTTATGAGATTGAAACGCCTGTTTTAACCCGCTCCACGCCTGAAGGGGCCAGGGATTTTCTTGTTCCTTCAAGATTAAATCCGGGCAGTTTTTATGCTCTGCCGCAGTCTCCCCAGCTTTTTAAACAGACCCTTATGATAGGGGGGTTTATGAGGTATTTTCAGATTACAAAATGTTTTCGGGACGAAGACTTGAGGCAGGACCGTCAGCCGGAATTTACCCAGCTTGATATGGAGATGTCATTTATTGACGAGAAAGATTTAATGGAACTGCTTGAAAAATATATAGTCAGGATCTTTGGCGAACTTTTAGGCATAGATATTAAAACTCCGTTTCTTACATTGCCATACGACGAAGCAATGTTAAAATATGGCACCGATAAGCCTGATTTAAGGATACCCGTAAAGATAAAGGATATAACCGGCATTGCCGCTTCGTGCAGTTTTAATGTTTTTAAAAAAGCTGCTGAAACCGGCGCTGTGCGGGGTATAAAAATATCGGGAGCTGATGGATTTTCAAGGAGCCGGATAGATACTCTGACCGGCGAACTTAAAGAATACGGCGCCAAAGGGCTTGCCTGGATAAAAATTACGGAAGACGGGTATAATTCCCAAATTGTTAAGTTTTTTGAAGAGGACAGCCTGGACGAGATATCGGAAATTTTTAACGCTTCACCGGGGGATATTATTTTTTTTGTAGCTGATAGCGAGGACATAGTATGTAAATCCCTTGATTATTTAAGAAGAAAACTTGGAAAAAAAGAAGAGGGGGACTTTAAATTATTGTGGATAACAGATTATCCTCTATTTGACAAAGATAAGGAGACGGGCCGGTATAAAGCTCTTCATCATCCGTTTACAGCTCCGGCGAAAAGTGATGTAAAAATTTTAGAAACCAGCCCCGGAAAAGTCAGGGCCCGGGCCTACGATATGGTATTAAACGGTTCGGAAATAGGAGGAGGCAGCATCCGTATACATTCGTCTAAACTGCAGCAGAAGGTTTTTGATATTCTGGGAATAGCTCCCGCGGACGCGCGGAAGAAATTTGGTTTTCTGCTTGATGCTCTTGAATACGGCGCTCCACCGCACGGCGGTTTTGCTTTTGGTCTCGACAGGTTGGTTACTATGATGCGTAATTTAAAATCTATAAGAGAAGTTATACCTTTTCCCAAAACCCAGAAAGCTTATTCCCCTTTAACAGAAGCTCCGTCCACGGTAGATTTAAAGCAGCTTGAAGAGCTGGGTTTGAAGGTTGACATACCGGAAGATAAACTATAACATTATTTTGTAAGCGTTTGTTTTTATTTTAATATATAAAGGAGTTAAAAATGAGAAAATACAGTATTGTAAGTTTAATATTTTTAGGACTGATAATCTTAGCGTCAGGCTGCACAAAAAAAGGTAAGATACCTTCGGCTGACGTATCCGGTCTTGAAGCGGAAAGAGCCATTGTATTAGCCGAATCCGAGATTAACGAAGCCAAAGATTTAGGGGCTGATACCGCAGAGGCCTCAGAAATTCTTCAGGAAGCAAAAGATTTTTTTAATAAAGAGGATTTTAGTAAAGCAAAAATTAAAGCAAATCTCGCCGGCGCTTCAGCCCGGCGTTTAAAAGAGAGTATCCTGGCCAAAGAAAGGGAGGTCACAGATGCAAAAGCTTCTATTAAAGAGGCCGGTGAGCTTATAAAAGAACTTGATAAGTTAGGCGGCGATACCGGGAGCTCAAAAGAATTACTCATTGCCGCGGAATCGGAATTTGAAGCGGAAAATTATATAAAGGCAAATGAGTCGGCTGTAGAATCCATAAGGATTTCAAAAGAGCGGATAGGGGCCTTAAAAACCGGGATATATGTAGTAGGCACCTGGGCCCGGGACAGGGACTGTCTGTGGAATATCGCCGGCAAAGAAAATATTTATAACGACTCATGGAAATGGAAGAGGATATATAAGGCAAACAGCAAAAATATCAAGGATCCTAACTTAATCTATCCGGGACAGAACCTGGTTATCCCCGGCCGCTGATTAGTTGATTAAAAGTTTGGGTAAACTGTATAGATATAATATGATTTTTTATGAATAATCGTCAAGAGAATGTATCAAAGGATATACACTTCCGGTCCCAGGCGGATACCTTTAAGGCTTTCGGGGAGTACGATAAATATCTTAAACAGATGGAAGCCGACTATAATGTTGTTATACATGCCAGGGGCAACAACGCATCGGTGACCGGAGAAATCAAGGACGTAAAAAAAGTTATAAAAAAGTTTAAAGATAAGATCCGGGACCGATCGGATTTAAACCCCGATGCAGTTATAAAAACAGCTACGGGAAAACTAATTAAACCGCTTACCGAAAAACAGGATAGTTACTTAAAGTTTATGAAGAGAAAGGACCTTGTAGTTGCAATAGGTCCTGCCGGTACGGGCAAAACCTTTTTAGCCTGCGTGCAGGCCGTAGAAGCTCTCGCCGCCGGCGATATAGACAGGATTGTGCTTACCCGGCCGGTCGTAGAGGCGGGCGAGAAACTTGGGTTTCTTCCCGGCGACCTTCAGGAAAAAGTCAATCCTTATTTAAGGCCTCTCTATGATGCTTTTTATACATTGCTGGGGCCATCGAAATTTCAGTCTCTCCGCAAAGACGAAGTTATTGAAATAGTTCCGCTTGCCTATATGCGGGGGCGTACGCTTGATGATGCCATGATAATACTTGATGAAGCGCAGAACACCTCTTCGGGTCAGATGCATATGTTTTTAACCCGAATAGGGTTTAACGCCAAAGTAGTAGTTACCGGAGATATTACCCAGATAGATATAGAAAAAAACAAGGTCAGCGGTTTAATAGAGATTCAAAGCATCTTAAAGGATATAGAAGATGTTAAATTTATATATTTTGATGAAAATGATGTGGTCCGCCACCGGCTGGTTAAAAAAATAATAAACGCATACAATGAGTTTAAAAAAGATAAAAGAGATAATTCTTAAGATAAGGACAGCGGAAATTTTTTCTGCGGTTATAATTTTTACGGCAATTATAGCAGCTGAATTTCACATGGGGGGTACGATTTATACCGCCGCAGGGATACTTTTGTTTCTCGCAGTGCTTACAATCTCGGCGTATATTTTAATTAAAATTTACTTTCCCCGGATACTGAGCTCGCCTAAAGAGATAGTCCTTGTGGAAACGCTTATAATTATAATGGTGTTTTTTATGCTCTTGCTTCATTTTAACAGCGCTCTTTCAGTATATTTTTTGCCTGTAGGAGCGGCAGGTATTTTAATGTCTGTATTGATAACACCGGCATTGTCTGTTGTAGGTATATTTATAATAAGCATGATTACAGTAATTATAGCCGGATTTCCTTTTGAGCTTTTTGTCATATATTTTTTAGGGGGTATTGCCGGCGCGTATGCTGCCAGGAGAGTAAGAAACCGAAGGGATCTAAACAGATGCGGGCTCTATATTCTTGCTGTGAATATTTTAGCTATAGGGGCATTTGGTTTTATTAAAACGGATGCCACTTTTGTAAATACCGGTATAAATATTGCGTGGGGCGCCGGAAATGCTTTTGTTTCTATTATAATAGCAGCGGGGTTATTGCCGTTTTATGAAAATATATTTAAGGTAACTACCGATATAAAGTTGTTGGAACTCGGCGATTTTAATCAGCCTCTTTTAAAACGTTTAATGCTTGAAGCGCCGGGAACTTACCATCACTCCCTGATGGTGGGAAATCTTGCTGAGCATGCATGCGAGCAGATAGGAGCTAATCCGCTTCTCGCAAGGGTTGGCGCCTATTATCACGATATAGGTAAAATGAACAATTCGGATTATTTTATAGAGAATCAAAGGGATCAGGCTAACAAACACGATAATATAAAATCCAACATAAGCGCGTTGATTCTTAAAAGGCATGTCAAAGACGGAGTGAAATTAGCCGAGGAGTATAATCTGGACAGAATTATAATAGACTGCATACAGC
>JAQICQ010000209.1 GCA_027858455.1 Elusimicrobiota bacterium
CTTACAGATAATGTTCCTACCAAACCACAGCTGATTTCTTCCCTATCTTCCAAACTCAATTTTTGATAACAACAATTTCTCAAGTAGTTCCTCCTTTCTCATATTCTACTTTTTTTCTATGAGTGTTGCACTAAATTATTGAATCCGTCTAATATTATTATATTTAATTAATTTTATCTGTGACTTTTGTCACATTATGTATTTATTTTAAAGCAATTTATTTTAAATTGCAACTTTGATTTTTTATTGTTTTTGAGATTTATTAGCTTTTCTTTACAACTTAAACTTAAATGCTATAATAATAAAGAATTAAATTATCTTTAATTCCTTTTGTGAAAATAGGATTTTATGAGTTCAAAATAGAAAAACAAGAAAAAAGTAATCATAAACGAGGAGTTCTGCAAAAACTGCGGATATTGTATTGCTGTATGTCCCGACGACGCATTGAAAGTAACCGATAAATTTAACTCCATGGGATACCACCCCGTGCGGTGGACAGGTAAGTGCAGCTTGTGCGGACAGTGTTATATAGTCTGCCCGGACAACGCAGTGGAAATAAAAGAAAAAGAAGAATGAAAGAACTCTGGAAAGGAAATCTTGCCATTGTAGAAGGCGCCATATCCGGCGGTGCTGATGCCTACTTTGGCTATCCGATAACCCCCCAAAACGAAGTAACCGAATATATGTCCCTCAGAATGAGAGAAGAAAAAAGAATATTTTTACAGGCCGAATCCGAACTTGGCGCAATAAATATGGTTTTCGGCGCGGCGCTTACCGGGAAAAAAGCTTTAACTTCCTCGTCTTCGCCCGGGATATCTCTTATGCAGGAAGGGATTTCTTATATCGCGGGAGCAGAGCTTCCTTCTGTAATTATAAACGTTCAGCGCGGCGGTCCTGGCCTGGGCAATATTTCCGGAGCTCAGGGCGATTATTATCAGGCGGTAAAAGGCGGAGGTCACGGTGACTACCGTCTAATAGTTTTTACCCCCGGTTCTGTCCAGGAAATGTATGAGATGACGCGAGACTCTTTTAAAGCCGCCTTTAAATACAGAAACCCCGTAATGATATTAACCGACGGTATTCTCGGCCAGATGATAGAACCGGCGGAGATTGATACTGATAATTCCTCTTATAATAAAACCACCGCAGATACCGGTTGGAACCTCTCCGGCGCTCACAAAAGAAAACCGCGGATGATAAGATCACTCATAATGGGAGACGGCGCTCTTGAAGAACACAACTACAAACTTTTTGACAAATACAAAAAAATGAAAGAACTTACCGACTGGGAAGAGACAAATACCAAAGATGCCGATGTAATACTTGTCGGTTACGGCACAAGCGCCAGAATAAATTTAGATGTCTGCCGGAGAGCGAAAAAAGAAGGTTTGTCTATAGGAAGTTTCCGCTTAAAAACCGCTTTTCCTTTTCCGTCGGAAAGAATCAATGAACTTTCCGCTAAAGCCGACTTTGTCGTGACCGAAATGTCCATGGGCCAGATGGTTGACGATGTCCGGCTCAGTGTTTCGGATAATACAACAGTGGAATTTCACGGAAAACCCGGCGGAGGCATACCTGAAGCCGATAAGATTTTTGAATTAGCCAAGGGACTTATAAAATGAAATTTACTACCCCCGAAAGTTTAAAGAAAGTTCCCACGCATTACTGCCCGGGGTGCGGTCACGGTATAATACACAGAATACTTGCCGAAACCATAGACGAACTTGACATAAGGGAAAAAGTTGTCGCCATAGCACCTGTCGGGTGCGCGGTCTTCGGATATTTTTACTGGAATTTTGATACCACCGAAGCCGCCCACGGAAGGCCTCCGGCGGTCGCTACAGGGATCAAAAGAACAAACCCGGAGAAAGTCGTAATAACTTATCAGGGCGACGGGGACCTCGCCGCAATCGGAGGCAACGAGATGCTCCATGCGGCAAACAGAGGAGAAAATATATCCGTAATTTTTGTGAATAACGCCTGTTACGGCATGACCGGCGGTCAGATGGCCCCGACAACCCTCTTTGACCAGGTTACTACCACTACCCCGAAAGGCCGAACCCTTGAAGACGGATACCCCATAAAGGTCTGCGAACTTCTTAAAGAATTAGAAGGCGTTACCTATTTAGAAAGGGTTTCAGTGACTAAACCTGCTAATATATTAAAAGCTAAAAGAGCAATAAAAAAATCCCTGAAGTGTCAGCTGGACGGGAAAGGTTTTTCTCTTGTTGAATTTCTCTCCATGTGCCCAGTCGGCTGGAAGACAAGCCCGGTTAAATCGCTGGAATTAACAGAAAAAAATCTTACCGATTATTTTCCTCTCGGAGTTTACAAGGATTTAACATGAAAGAAATATCTCTAAAAGAAACAGTGCTCATAAGCGGTTTCGGAGGCCAGGGAGTTATGCTGGCCGGGCGTTTAATATGCCGGGCGGGAATGGATGAAGATAAATTTGTGACTTTTTTTCCTTCATACGGCGCTGAGATGCGGGGCGGGACGGCAAACTGCCAGGTAATAATATCGGACGAACCTATCGGCTCTCCGGTCGTTGATACCCCCGATTTTTTGATATGTTTTAACAAACCTTCTTTTATTAAATTTTCCGAAAACACTGCCGACGACAGTTCGATAATTATAAATTCCGACCTTTATCAACCCGAGAATTCCGGCAATTATGATTTATATAAAGTTCCCGCCAACAATATCGCCGAAGAATGCGGAAATCTTCTTGCTATGAACTCAGCTATGGCAGGAGCTTTTGCCTCTCTTTCTAATATGATTACTTTAGATACCTTAAAAGGCGCTCTTCCTGTGATTTTAACAAAAAGAAAAGAAAAATACTGGAGCCTCAATATAAAAGCCGCAGAAAAAGGTTTTGACTATATCTCTTCCCTGTAACTTCTGTTGAAAAATATCCGGTGCAAAATATGCTCTTCCGAAACCATAACCGTAACTGCCCTATCTGCGCTATATTATAAATGTATCAACTGCGGATATGTCTTTAAAAATATCTCGTCTAAACCCGGAAAAAAAGAAACAAAAGAAAGATACCTGCCCCATGAAAACACTTCCGATAATTCCGGCTATGTAGAAATGTTTAACAATTTTTTAGAAAAGGCCGTCTTTCCTTTTTCCGGGCCTCCGGGACAAGTTCTTGATTTTGGGTGCGGCTACGGGCCTGTGCTCAGTGAAATTTTATCCCAGTCCGGTTATACCACTGACATTTATGACAAATATTTTTTCCGCAAAAAACCTTGGCCTGAAGATATGCCTAAATTCAATATTATTA
>JAQICQ010000213.1 GCA_027858455.1 Elusimicrobiota bacterium
AAATATATACTATAGGAATTTCCTTTTCCTATAGTATTGATTAGGGATAATAAGGGAAAGAATCTGCTTTCCCTTATGGGGATGAAGGAACGAACGCATGCGTAAGCATGAAGAAGTGAGTGACTAAATGAGATACAGTGGAAAAAATACCTAAATGGTATTTTTGTAACGCCAGAGGGGCTCAATCCCCTATGGAAGTTACGCATGCTTTAGCATGCGCTAACTTGAGGGATAGTCCCTAAAAGAGAGAAGTATTTGACAGTAAGGGAGTATTAAGCAGGAGGCTATATGAAAGCTAAAAAAATTATGACAAAAGATGTGGTATTTGCAAAGAAAAGCGATACTATAAGAAAATTTATAAAGATGTTAAATGATAATAAAATAACCGGAGCTCCTGTTTTAAATGATAATGATGAACTGGTGGGGATAGTCTCGGTAAAAGATATTTTAAATGCGCTTGATGGTCTGTTAAAAGTCCGATTAAGCGCGGAGGAAGTAAATAATCTCCGCGGCAAATTTAACTGGGTGGACGGAATCATGACTGAAAATGTTATTACAGTAGATCCGGATACTGAGGTTATGGACATATTTAAACTTATGGTTGAAAAACATATCCACAGAGTTCCGGTAACAAAAAACGGCAAAGTCATAGGTATAATAAGCGCATCAGATGCTCATAACGCTATAGTTGAATATGTAAAAGAGGTAAAAAAATAGATATGTCAAAAAAACCGGAGAGGAGCCCCGGTGTTCTTTTAATACTTGACGGTTGGGGGCTGGGAGAGGATAACGAAGACAATCCCATACACCTTGCCGATACGCCGTATTTTGACAAACTTGATTACCGGGAGATTGAAGCGGTAGGAACACGGGTTGGGATGCCTGCCGACGCTAAGGGGTCTACTGCCGTAGGCCACGAAGTTATGAGCGGGGTTAATTATATTCATCCTATGCGGCAGATTCAGAAAAATATAAATGATAAGGTATTTATTAATCAAATTACCGACCGGGAATTTAAAGATACTGCCCAAAAAGGAGGGGCTCTCCACCTGATGGGGCTTGTCTCCAATAATATGGAGCACTCTGATATAAGGCACCTCTATGCTATATTAAGAAGAGCCGTGGCAAAAGGTATTCAGAAAATTTATATACATTTTTTCTCTGACGGGCGCGGCACCCCTCCTTTTTCTGCTGTGAGGTTTGCGGAAGACCTTACGGAAAAGACGGATAAAATTGCCTCCTCAAAAGTAGATATAGAAATTGCAACCGTAGGCGGACGGGATATAACGATGAACAGGTCTGATGATTCTTTCAATAAAAGTTTAACGACGCAGAGCGCAATTATAGATGCCCAAGGCCCGCGGGAAAAAGATATTTTCACAGTTCTTAAAAAAGCGTATGATAAAGGTATAACAGATCAGTATGTTGATGTTACGGTACTCGGGAATTACAAAGGCGCAGCGAATAATGATATGTTTCTGCATTGGAATTTCCGCAAAGACCGGGCCTGGATGCTGATGTACCTGATGACGGAACCTGAAAAAAGAATAAAGAAAAAAATTAAAAGAATGGATTACAAAAAAACTAAGAGAGAAAAAACATTGGATTACAGTTCCCTTAAGTTTATGACTCTTATAGAGGTTTACAAAGATGTTCCCTGCGAAGTGGTTTATCCCGATAAAAAGCAGGAATATTCATTAGGCAGCAGTTTGGAAGATTTTGGTTATAGTCAGTTTAGAATCAGCGGAGTAGATAAAGCTCAGGCCGTAGTTTTGCTTTCGGGCGGCAGCCGCGTAAAACCGTTTAAACATGAAAAACGGATTACAATCTCTCTTCCGAAAGAAATGAAAAGATACAGCGACGGGTATGATAAGAACAAAGGCGAGAAAGGTTATAAGCTCGACCCTTATGAAAAATATCCCGAAATAGAAATTAAAGAACTTACTAAAAAAATAGTTTCTGTTATAAAAGATTCCCGGGGTAAAGAATTTCTTATTATAAATATTGCAAACGGTGATATGGTGGGACATACCGCAAACAGGGAAGCATCCATCAGGGCAGCTTCCGCGGTTGATAAGGCGCTAAAAAAGATAAGCGCGGCAGTTCTGGATATGGAGGGAACTCTTTTTATTACGGCCGACCACGGTAATCTTGAGGTCTTACATACAGAGGATGGAACCCCTTCGACTTTCCATACTAAAAATAAAGTGCCGTTTGCAATGGTTTCTAAAGAAACAATTGCCGACGAAACTTTAAAATTTAAAAGTGGTGGTTGCCTTAAAGATGTTGCGCCGACTGTGCTGGCGGTGATGGAACCATCATACAAAAAAATCATCAAAGAAACGTTTATGGGGGAAATTTTAGCGGGGAAAATTTAGCGGAACATCTATTGGGGACAGTTTAGTGGGGAAAATTTGCCGTAAAAAAATCAAAGGAGAAATATTACAGATGAATAAAAAAGCATTATTTTTAATAGACGGCGTTCATAAACCTGATAATTCAGTATTTTCCATAAAAGAACTCTGCAGCCGTTACGGCGTAAAAGTATCGGCGCTTTTATGGATAGGGGGGACCGAAAAAATTAAAAGCAGGCATGATTTCAGCGCCATAATTAAAAAAGAATTCAAGAGAGAAGTATTTTACTTTGAAGATGAAAAAGGAAAACCTTTTCCCGAGAAGGGGATAAGAGAGATTATCCGGCAAGACAGCTCCATAAAGACCGTAGTCCAGCTTTCAGGCGCTCCTCAGATATTTAGAAAAAAGACTAACCGGTATGCATCAGTAGCGGTCTCTATGGGGGCTCAGTATTTAGCCGGAGGTACGGTATTTAGTGAATATCGGATTAATACAAAACATAAAAAACCCTCGGTCGGATTATATGCGACAAATAAAAGAGTGGGCAAAACTTCTTTCGGGTCATATATCGGAAATTTAATGTGTGGTATAAAAATGTGCGGTATAAAAAGGATAGATACAAAATTCAAACCAATAATAATTACCCATTCAAGAGGCGGGCCGCCGGATCCTCCGCTGATTGAAGTATATAAAAGTTCTGCCGATAAACCGGCGTATGAATTAACTAAAGGTGAACTTTTAACTTCACGTTTTAAACCTGAATATCTCAGCCGGCTTCTTGATTTCGGGCTTCACGGCGCCTCGGATGTTTTTGAAGACGCTTTAAGAGTATCGGCTTATCTTGACCGGTGGGAAGAATCTCATAATAAAGTTCCTCCCTATATTTCTATGATAGGTTGCCGCCGCGCAGGGGCAGGGTATTTTAACGAATTTGTGGTTTCTAATGCCGGTAAAGGTATTAAAAAAGCTAACGAGTCGGAGGCTGATATCATAATCCACGAGGGTTCGGGAGCCGAGCATCCGCCGGTAGAAGTTGACGGTATAATATTTTTTATTCCTTCTGATGTCGATTTAGAACTGCTTGATGATTTTCCCGGGCTTGAAAAATCTATTCTATTTATAATAGCAAATTGTCAGAAAGAGACTGCCGGGCCCGACCGTGTTAAAAAGATAAATGATATTTTAAAGAAGCGTTCTCCCGATACTAAAATAGTTCTTACAAGGTTTGTGCCCGAGGTAGTTGCCGAAAATCCTGATTTGAAAGATAAAGAAGTTGCTTTTTTTACTACTGCCCCTAATTATATATTAAAAAAACTAGCGCTTTATATAGAAAAGACCTACGGTTGCAGAGTAAAAGAAAGTTGTAATAATCTTGATAATGATATTGCCATGAAAAAATCAATTGACAGAATTGAAGAAGACGGCGGCGTAGATTTTTACCTATTTGAAATAAAAGCCCGCGGCGTGGAAGGGGCAGGATATATCAGAAAAAAATATAAAGGCCGTTATTTTTATATTAATAATATTCCCCTCGCAGTTGATGAAGACTTTAAAGATAAAAAAGATAACCGTTCTCTTGATATTGCAATTATTGAGGCTATAACCAAAATAACTTAAATAAGAACCAACCGTAAAATTTATCCCGGAAATTTATCCCGGAAAATTGTTCCGAAGATCTGTTTCGGAAAATTACCCGGATACGGCATGACAGCC
>JAQICQ010000034.1 GCA_027858455.1 Elusimicrobiota bacterium
TCTCAATGTTATTGTAAAAGATAAAGACGGGGAGAAAATGGAGATAGACCCCGAACAGGAATATAAGATAGTGACAAACTCTTTTCTTTCCGGCGGGGGAGACGGGTATACTGTATTTGAAAACGGCGCCGAAATAAAGGGAACCCCGATACTATTAAGAGATTTACATATTGAATATATAAAGAAGAACAGCCCTATATCCGCGAAGACAGAGGGGCGGATGGCTAATGTGGCCCTGGGCGAATAGAGTACCTGAGATAAAAAAATAAGTAAAATCTAAAAATAATATATATTAAATATTATAGGACCGGCTAATTTTTAAAAGAAGGAGTTAATAATATGGGAATTGAATTTTACTGTGGTCTGTTTGGGCTTTTTGCTATACCTTTTATAGCTTGGTTGATGTCTCATAATCGTTCTAAGGTTATGTGGAAAGTAGTTATCGGGGGTATGTCCATTCAGCTTGTTTTAGGGGTGTTGGTTCTTCTCACGAAACCGGGCCAGCTCTTTTTTAAGGGGATGAACGATATAGTTCTGGGATTATTGAGTTTCTCCGATAAAGGAGCGCAATTTCTTTTCGGTGACTTGATAAATTATGAATTTGCCGCCGCTAACTTTGCTTTTTCCGTTCTGCCTACAATAATTTTCTTTTCTGCGCTGATGTCAGTTTTATATTATACCGGCTTTATGCAGAAAATTGTTGAGTTTGTGGCCTGGATAATAATGAGAGTTCTTGGGACAAGCGGAGCTGAAACACTTTCAGTAAGCGCAAATATATTTGTCGGGCAGACAGAAGCACCTTTAGTTATAAGGCCGTTTGTTAAGGATATGACAATGTCGGAATTAAATACGGTAATGGTCGGCGGCTTTGCAACTGTTGCCGGTGGAGTTATGGCAGCTTATGTAGGGATGCTGCACCCGTATTTTCCGGCAATAGCCGGCCATCTGATTACTGCCAGTATATTATCGGCTCCGGCCGCTATAGTAATGTCTAAACTTTCTTTTCCGGAGGAGGAGGAGCCTGTGACCCGGGGTGCGGTAGAGGTAGACATTGAAGAAAAAGATCAGAATTTACTGGATGCAGCAGCAAGCGGGGCCGCCGCCGGACTTAAACTGGCCCTTAATGTCGGGGCTATGCTGCTTGCTTTCATTGCTTTAGTATATATGGGGAATTTTGCTATAGGCTGGGGCGGCAGTCAGCTATACCGGCTGATTTCGGAAACTACGGGCTGGAATGCATTTTTCGGCGGCGCGGTTTTCGGGTTTGTTATTCTTTCTTTTTACATAGCCCGCTGGAGATGGAAGGGAAGCCGTACAAAGTACTGGATAACAGGACTTTTGCTTGTTTTATGCCTGCCTGCGGCAGCTTATTATATCCTTCCTGATTTACTCTCTGTACGTTTCGGGCTTCCGGGATATGGAGTATGGGCAGTGATAGGAATTGTCGGCGGGTTCTTGCTGGGTGCCGGTGTTACTTTTAGGTGGTTCAGGAAACTTAAATCTCTCTGGCTCCAATCCCTGGCAATTATTTTAGGTGGTGGTGCGACCCTGGGTTTGATAACTTTTCTTTTAGGAGGGAGCGGTTCACAGTGGGGAGCTGCCGCGCTGCTTTTCGGCATATTTGGACTTGTTGGAGCAACAGTGGTTTACTGGAGGAATCCTTCCCGGGCTACTGTGATAAAAGCTCTGGCGATTGTATCTATAGCTGCTTTTATAGGGGCATTGATTACTGCGGTATTTAATCTGAATATGCTTACGGTTTTGGAGAATTTAACATTGCAGAAATTGCTTGGATTTTTATTTTCCGGGCTTGCTCTTTTAGTTGGGGTGCCATGGTCTGACCTGGTCTCTGTAGGTCAGCTTATTGGTGAAAAAGTAGCAATAAACGAGTTTGTGGCATTTATGACATTTAAGAATATGGCTTCCCAGGGAATACTCAGCGCGCGCAGTCTGGTTATTGCCAGCTATGCTTTATGCGGGTTTGCCAATCTCAGCTCAATTGCAATCCAGATAGGAGGAATCGGAGGTATAGCGCCTAAGCGGACTAAAGACCTTGCAAAACTGGGGTTTCGGGCGATGACTGCGGGGGTTCTTGCCTCTGCGCAGACCGCTGCGGTGGCCGGTGTAATGTTCGGGATTGCCGAGCAGATTGGGATTAAGCTTGTAACTTTAGGATGATATTTAATTTACTTTATAATTTAGGGAGAGGGACAAGTCAATTCAAAGCATCCGGTTGGCGGGAAATTGTTGTTTTTCTGAGGAGTATGTAAGATGATTTACCTGCGCGAAAGTTTGTTGATTATAGCTTTTTTCATCCTAGGCACCGGTTTCCTGGCCTTTAAGCATATAAAGAGGTTAAAGGCTCAAAAAAAGAAGATGCAGGATGCAATAAATGATTTAAAGCTTCTTCAGGAAGTCAGCAAAGATGTCTCCTCAAAATTAGAGATGGGGCAGCTCCTGCCGGCTGTCATGGATGCTTTTGTCAGGGCGGGCAATGTTAAAAAAGGTTCTATAATGCTTTACGATAATGAAAAGGACCTTCTCGAGATAAAAGCAGCAAAAGGTCTGAGCCAGAGAGCGATTGATAATGTCAAGCTTCGCCTGGGCGAGGGTATCGGGGGGCGAGTGGCTGAAACCGGGGAGTCCATTCTAATAAATGACACTACTAAAAACAGCATCTATAAAGATTTCTTTGCGGGGGGTAAGAAAGCCAGGCCCCATGAGACTCTTCTCTGTTTGCCGTTAATATTTAAAGGTGGAGTTCTGGGAGTAGTAACGCTTGATTCTAAAATAACCGGCCAGCAGTTTATAAGAAACGACGAGAGGCTTTTGTCTATACTGGCTTCCCAGACCGCGGTATCAATTAATAATGCCAGGATGTATGAGATGGCTATAACCGATGGTCTTACAAAATTATATATCCGCCGTTATTTTTTTAACCGGCTTGAAGAGGAAATTGAAAAATCCAGCCGATACGGCCACCCGCTGTCACTTCTGTTTTTGGATATTGACCATTTTAAAGAGTTTAATGATACCTACGGTCATCAGATGGGAGACAAGGCGCTTATTCATTTAAGCAAGGTTATGGTTGATAAAACCAGAAATGTTGATATATGCGCCCGGTACGGCGGCGAAGAATTTATAATAATATTGCCTGAAACCCCGAAAGACGCCGCTCTGATACTTGCAAAAAGATTAAGAAAGAGTATTGAGGTAAGTTCTTTTACAGGGCTGGGGCAGGAGTATAAGCTAACAGTAAGCATAGGTCTGGCAGAATACACTTCAAATATGACATCAAAAGATATTATTAAAGAGGCCGATAAAAATCTATATAAAGCAAAAGATACCGGCCGCAACAAGGTAGTATCATAGTTTTTGTTTAGACAAATCTTGACTGTAAATATAAATATTGCTATAAATAATATATGAGAATAATTAAGTATGTTGACATAATGTCAGCAAAAAATGAGGGCAGAAAAAAAATAATAATATCTCCGGGGATTATGGTTTCGCCCTATGCCCGGGAGACAGCCCGTAGTTTTGGTATAGATATAGTTGAATATTCAAGGAATAAAAGAGAGGAAAAGAATATGAGAAAACTTTTTATTGCCGGTAACTGGAAGATGAACAAGACAAACAGCGATACTGTCAAACTTTTAAGTGATTTAAAACCCCGGGTGAGTGATGCCGGAGAAGTTGACATAATGGTAGCTCCGCCCTACACTTCATTGACTTTGGCGGCGGAAATATTAAGCGGGAGCAATATTATGCTCGGCGCGCAGAATATGCACCATGAAGAAAGCGGCGCTTATACCGGTGAAATTACTGCGGATATGCTTACCGAAGCCGGATGCAGCTGGGTAATAATAGGTCATTCGGAACGCCGGAAATATTTTGGATGTACTGACGAACTGGTGAATAAAAAATTAAAAAAAGCTCTTCAAAAAGGACTTAATCCCATAGTATGTGTCGGCGAACAGCTGGAAGACCGGGAAGGGGGAAATACATTTGAGGTTCTCCGCAGGCAAGTTACAAAAGGACTGGAAGGAATTACCGATTTGGTAACTATAGCTTACGAACCTGTCTGGGCCATAGGAACAGGCAAAACGGCTTCTCCCGAACAGGCGGATGATGCCCATAAATTTATCAGAGAATTACTGGCAGACATATACAGCCCTGAGGACGCCGAAAAAATAAGAATACTTTACGGCGGCAGCGTCAAACCGGGGAATGTAGCCGAACTTATGGCTAAAGAGAATGTTGACGGCGGACTTATCGGCGGCGCAAGCCTGGTTGCGGAAACTTTCTCGCAGGTGGTAAAATTCTAAATAAATAAAGTGACCGATACGTCAAAAATCGCAGGAGAAATACTTCTCAGGCTGGAGCGTTCGGGACGTCCTGTTGTATGCAATGTTTCTAACAGGCATATGCATATATCCGGCCGGATGCTGCAAAGTCTTTTTGGGAACGGATATAAACTTAAAAAATTAAAGGACCTTATGCAGCCCGGAGAATATGCTTCAAAAGCAACAGTTGATGTAAAAGGGCCTAAGGGAACGTTAAACAAAGTAAGGGTTTTAGGGCCGGTGAGGGAAAAGACCCAGGTTGAAATTTCAAGAACCGACTGTTATACACTGGGCATAAAAGCTCCTCTCAGAAATTCAGGCGATGTAAAAGGAAGTCCGGGGGCGCGTCTTATAGGCCCTGCAGGGTCTGCCCGGTTAAAAGAAGGAATCATCGTTGCCCAAAGGCATATACATATGACTCCGGAAGACGCATCATTTTTTAAAGTTAAGGACAGGCAGAAAGTACGGGTAAGGACAAGGCCGCCGCGGTCGGTTATCTTTGAAGATATGCTTGTAAGAGTATCAAAAGATTACAGGCTTGAATGTCATATAGACACAGACGAAGCCAACGGTTGCGATCTGTCAAGCGGCGCCGAAGTGTTTTTAAGCTGATGAGTGAGGCTCAGCCTCACTCATAATAGAATGATGCAGTCAATAGGATTAATAGAGACAAAAGGTTTAACCGCTATGGTTGAGGCGGCTGATATTATGGTGAAATCCGCTGATGTCGAAATTGTAGGATATCAAAAAATTGGAGCCGGCTATGTAACTGTAATTGTCAAAGGGCAGGTTGCCGCCTGCCGGTCAGCGTGTGAAGCCGGAAGTGTCGCAGCCGAAAAAGTAGGAGAGCTTGTTTCGGTACATGTAATTCCCCGGCCGCATGATGATTTAAAAAATAAATTACCGGTATCTAAAGAATATTTTAATTTAAGAAAAAAAGGTTAAAAATTATGGAAAGAAATATGGAAGCGCTCGGATTAATAGAGACAAGAGGACTTGTGGGAATTATTGAAGCGGCGGATGTAATGGTAAAGACCGCATCCGTTGAAATAGTTGATTTTGAAAAGACAGGAGACGGTATAGTAACTGTCAAGGTCCGAGGGCCGGTAGCGGATTGCCGTGCTGCGGTAGACGCGGCATGCTCGGCTGTGGGGAAAGTTTCCGAACTTTTAAGCGCCCATGTTATACCTTTACCGTTTTCGGATTTAGAAGAAAATTTATCTATATAAAAATATAAAAAGAGGTATATTAATATGCAATTTGGAATTATAACTGGAAATGTAGTCTGTACGACAAAAGACGAAAAGATAGAAGGAAGAAAATTGCTTTTAGTTCAGCCGGTAAATGATGAATTTAAACCGGTAGGAACGGGTTTGGTGGGAAT
>JAQICQ010000038.1 GCA_027858455.1 Elusimicrobiota bacterium
GTGCATTGTTCAGGTTTGAATTTATTGGCCCCGTGCGAAGTTCCAATGGAAATCGCAAGAGAATCAACATTTGTTTTTTCAACAAAATCCTGAACATCTTCAGGGTCGGTATAGGTAGATTCTTCAGCAACAACATCATCTTCTATACCCGCAAGGACACCAAGTTCACCTTCCACCGTCACATCATATTTATGAGCATAGTCAACTACTTTTTTTGTAAGGCTAACGTTTTCATCGTAAGAATGCGACGACCCATCTATCATCACCGAAGAAAACCCTGAATCTATACAGCTTTTACATAATTCAAATGTATCGCCGTGGTCAAGATGGAGAGCTATAGGAACGCCGTCTCCCAGTTCTTTAGAATACGCTGCCGCGCCTTCGGCCATATAACGAAGAAGCGTTTCGTTTGCGTATTTTCTGGCTCCGGAAGAAATTTGAAGGACAACAGGAGATTTTGTTTCCGAACATGCCATAATTATAGCCTGCAGCTGTTCCATATTATTAAAATTATAACCGGGTATAGCATACCCTCCGCCAACAGCTTTTGAATACATTTCTTTAGTATTTACAAGCCCTATATCTTTGTAATTTACACTCATACCTCTTTACTCCTTTATCTTTTCTTTAAACATCACTAACAAAATTATCATATCAAACACCACAAGTCAACAGGTGAGATGAAACCCGGCAGCAACTTTAATCCCGGGAGATTGGCTGTTAAATAGCTTAACCGCTTCGTCAGTTTTAACGGTAATAAGCTCTGTTTCTCTCTTTTTACATTCTTTTTTTACCTCCGGGGAAACTTTCATACCGTTACTTACCCCGCATCCGACAATCAATTTTGACGGATTACTTTTCCAGATATTTTCAATGTCAGTCAATTGAATCAGGTGACCTTTTTCTCTCCACCAGGTTTCTATATTGCCTTCATATATCAATATGTCACTGCCATATTTTTTGCCGTCTATCGTAATATTGCCGAAACTGTAATTTGCAATTTCCATTTTATATCTTTACTGTCTTCAGCTTGTCATAGACCGAATCCAGCGATTCGGATATTACTTCCTGCCGGCCGATTACCGGCATAAAATTTGTATCCCCTTCCCACCTTGGAACTATATGCATATGAATATGTTCGTCAAATCCGGCGCCTGCGGTTTTACCTATATTCATCCCCACATTAAACCCGTCCGGCTGCATTAATGATTTTATTTTTTTTGTATAAAAAACCACAACTGACATAAGCTCTTTTAATTCTTCGTCTGTAAGGTCTGTAAGATTTGCTTTATGCGTATAAGAAGATACCATAATATGTCCGTTGTTATAAGGATATTTATTTAACATAGCAAAAACTTTTTCTCCGCGAAATATGATATGATTTTTTTTATCCTGGTTTTCTGAGGGCTTAAAACAAAATATACAATCCATATCGTTGGATTTTGTAATATACTCTACCCTCCATGGGGCCCACAGGGGGTTTTGTTTACTCATCTTTTTTCCAGAGGCCTATTGCGATGACAACCCAGCCGGAAACCAACAACAAGGGGGATATAAACCCGGCGATATTTGTTGCGTTTCTGTTTACAAAAAACAAGACAATAAATCCCGCCGCAACAAGTGATACACCCGATATAATTAATTTATTTTCTTTCATGACTTTTCAAGTTTTATAAAATCTTTCTTTCCTATCTTAAGAGTACCTTCTTCATTGCCGTCA
This sequence comes from Elusimicrobiota bacterium, assembly GCA_027858455.1. Lineage (GTDB taxonomy): Bacteria > CG03 > SLGR01 > SLGR01 > JAGXOG01 > JAGXOG01. The sequence continues at coordinate 1,721 of JAQICQ010000038.1, forward strand.
AATCTATAACCGGGATATGTCATTTTCTTTGAATTAATGGTAACTCCACCCTGTTTTATAAGCCGTTTTACATCTGATTTAGTATAATTTTTAAATATACCGCAGACGGCATTAACGAGCTTTACCCCTTCTTTAACTTTAAAGGTATTTTTTATCTCTGCCGGTTCTTTACCTTTTGAGAAAATACGTTCAAATCCGGCCCCGGCGGCCTCGGCGGTTTTTTTATCATAATATCTTTCAACCAGCTTAAACGCCAGCATCTTTTTTGCCTTTAAGGGGTGCATCTTATTTATTTTTTCTATATCCTCGTTAGTAAGAAGATTATAATAACGCACCATAAGCTTATCCGAAAGCGACATAACTTTGCCGTATATCTCGGAGGGAGGTTCGTCTATCCCTATATGATTTTTATAGCTTTTAGACATCTTTTTAACCCCGTCGGTGCCCTCAAGTAACGGCATAGTGAGAATTGCCTGAGGCGGCTGTCCGTGGTTTTTTTGAAGTTCTCTTCCCACCAAAAGATTAAATTTCTGGTCCGTACCTCCGATTTCTATATCCGCATTTAATTCCACAGAGTCATACCCCTGCAAAAGAGGATAGATAAATTCAGTTATAGTTATAGGATTGCCGTCAGCGTACCTTTTGGAAAAATCGTTTCTTTCCAGCATTCTGGCTACCGTATATGAAGAAGCCAGCCTTATAATACCTTCGGCTCCGAGTTTATCCAGCCATTTTGAGTTTTTAACAAGTTTTATATTTTCTTTGGCAAGAACTTTAAATATCTGTTTTTTATAGCCGGCAACGCTTTTTGAAATTTCTTCTTCGGTAAGCACCGGCCTTTCTTTAACCCTGCCGGACGGGTCGCCTATACGGGCGGTAAAATCGCCTATAATAAAAACTACTTTGTGGTCCAGCTCCTGAAAAGCTCTTAGTTTTTCCATTACTACGGTATGGCCCAGGTGAAGTTCAGGCGCGGTAGGATCCGCTCCGAACTTAACAGTCAAAGTCTTACCGTTTTCAAGTTTCTCTTTGATATCTTTAAGCCCGATAACTTCTTCGGCGCCGCGGGTAATTATATCCAGTTGTTTTTTAATATTTCTTTTTTCCATATTAAATTTAGTTTAATAAAAATATCATTTATTATCAAGACGAAACTATTTGCCAATACCGTCTATTTTTGTATAATTATTACCGATATGAGCAAAAAAAACATTACTATTATATCAATAATTGCGGGCGTAATCCTCGCCGGTTTGGGACTATGGATGCTTATCCTTTCTTATGCTGATGATATGCCGTCAACATCTTCACTTGTGCAGTATAAACCCAGCCTGGTTACCCAGATATATGACATTAACGGCAAGATTATAGACGAACTCTATGTGGAGCGGCGTAATCTCGTCCCCTTAAGGGATATCCCGGTTGACCTTCAAAATGCCGTTATTGCCACCGAAGACGCAAATTTCTTCAATCACTGGGGACTTGATATCATGGGCGTTCTCCGGGCTTTTGTCGCAAACTTAAAAGCAGGGCATGTAGTCCAGGGCGGCAGCACCATAACCCAGCAGCTGGCCAAAGTTATGTTTCTCACGCCCAAACGCGCTCTCAAACGAAAGATAAAAGAGCTTATACTGGCCATCTATATTGAAAAGACTTTTTCAAAAGAAGAAATACTTCAATTCTATCTTAATCAAATATATTTTGGTGAAGGTGCCTACGGTGTCGAAGCGGCTTCTAAAATATATTTCAATAAATCCGTAAAAGATTTAGACCTATCCGAATGCGCTATGCTGGCCGGGCTGCCCAGAGCCCCTACTTCATATTCCCCCGAAAACAATATCTACAAGGCATACCGGCGCCGGGCGATAGTGTTAGGCAGGCTGAAAAAGTTAAACTTAATTACCAAAGAAGAAGCAATTAACGCCAACTGCCGGTCTCTAAGTTTTAAGACCTACTCTGAAGACCAGCGCCTCGCTCCCTATTTTGTTGAACAGATCAGAAAAACCCTCCTCCCCGAACTGGGAGCAAATATGCTCTATAAAGGCGGATTAAGGATATACACAACGCTGGATTTAAATATTCAAAAAGCTGCTCAGGAAACAGTACTTGAATCACTCCGTAAATTTGACGAAATCAAAAAAAGAGAACTAAAAGAAGAAAAAAGAAAAGAGATGGGTATTGATTCTATTGACGAGGTTAAACTTTCAACCTCTGAATTAAAAGAAGTTCAGGGAGCTTTAATCGCCATTGATCCGCGAAACGGTCAAATACGAGCTATGGTAGGCGGGAGAGACTTTCAAAAAAGTGAATTCAACCGCACCATCCAGGCCAAAAGACAACCCGGGTCCGGGTTTAAACCTTTTATTTATACTGCCGCTATAGACAACGGTTTCACGGCCGCTACTATTTTAAAAGATAAACCCCGCGTATATTACAATGACGGAGTAAACTGGAAACTGCTGATAAACACCACCGGATTACATCAGTTAAATATAGATTTTAATATGCTCCGCAAACTTAAAGAAATAACAGAAGAACTCAAAGAAGACGAAATACCGGAGGAAACTCTGAACAAGATTGAAGAGCTGACCAAATTAAAAGAAAAAGTATGGGCACCCCAAAATTATTACAAAAAATTCCGCGGGGACATAACCTTAAGAAACGGAATAGTAAAATCAATAAATGTCGCAACTATCGACCTTATAAGCAGGATAAGACCGGTTACGGCCCTATACTATGCAAGAAAAATGGGCATAAAAAGCAACCTTCCCCAGACCCTCTCATTGGGATTAGGTTCGGGAGAAATTTCCCCTATTGAACTTGCCGGAGCCTACTGTGTATTTGCCAACAACGGTATTAAAACTAAACCCTATTTAATCACAAAAATAGAAGATTATTCCGGTAATATTATTAAAGAAAACTATCCCTCGGAAGAACAGGCCTTATCTCCTCAGACAAATTATATAATGGTCAATCTTATGGAGCAGGTCTGCAACTACGGAACCGGGTGGTACACAAAAAGGTTTAAACGCCCTCATGCCGGAAAAACAGGGACAACAAATGACTTTTCAGATGCATGGTTTACCGGGTATGTGCCGAATCTGGCAGCTTCTGTATGGGTAGGATATGACGACCGTTCAACGCTGGGCGCCCGCAAAGCAGGCGGTGTGGTAGCGGCTCCTATCTGGACAAAGTTTATGCAGAAAGCCCTCGCCCATACCCCGAAACTTGATTTCCCCGTTCCCGACGGTATTACATTTGTAAACTTTGACCCCGATACGGGAAAACTGGCTACAGAACATTCCGACAATGCAATACTTCAGCCTTTTATCAGGGGAACCGAACCAAAAAATTATTTTTAATAAAAATTAACACAGGAGATTTATAAAATATGGATTTAGAAAAAAAGATAATTGAGATAGCCGGCTTTATGGCCGTTTCGGCCCGCACCGCGCCTAAAGCAAAAGGGGTTGATAATATAAAGATAAAAATATTTTCTAAAGAAGAACTCGTTTCTCTGGCTGAAGCTATGAAAGAAACAGGGAAAAAGACAGACCGTCCGGACACCTTTAACCGGGATTCAGATTCCATAAAAAAAACATCATGCCTTTTAGTTATTGCTACAACATCCGCTACGCTCAAATTAGATTGCGGTTTCTGCGGATTCAATACCTGTGGCGAAGCAGAAAAAAGCAGAGCAACCTGCGCTTATAATTCAGGGGATTTGGGTATAGCGGTAGGATCTGCCGTATCTACCGCAGCTGATTTTAAAGTAGACAACAGGATTATGTATACTGCCGGCTATACCGTAAAGAAAAAAAATCTTATGGGTAAAGATATAAGAATGGCGCTGGGGATACCTCTCTCGGCTACGGGTAAAAACCCGTTCTTTGACAGATAATATTTTATGACTCGCAGAACGATATTTGGTACCTTATGGGGAATTATATTGACGCTTTCAGTTTATGTATTATCCATACTGATTAACTTCAGCTGGGGATTTAGCCCTTCGCTCTCGGTCGCGACCTCTATTATATCCGGCGGAATTCTCGGCATGATTATCGGGTCAAACGAAATGGCCCCGGGCAGCGGCGCTATGACAGGCGGAGTTACAATCGGACTTATATTTACGATATTCGGAAGCTTTTCCGCTGACATAGGCAGTCCTCTGCTTTTTTTTACAACGGGTATAATAACCGGCGCTGTTATAGGTTCACTCTGCGCAATATTTGTCCATATGGTTAGTTTTAAATAATACTTTTGGTTATTAAAAAACATTTAAAAATATATAATCTGCTTGAAAAAAACTATCCCCGGGCATCTATATCCCTGAATTACAACTCGCCCTGGCAGCTTCTTACGGCTACTATCCTTTCTGCCCAGTGCACCGATAAAAGAGTTAACATTATAACTGAAAAACTTTTCAAGGATTATCCGGACTTTATAGATTACATAACTATGTCTAAAAAAACTCTGGTAAAATATATACGCTCTGCGGGATTTTACAATAACAAAGCCAAAAGCATCTTAAACTCTGCCCGGAAAATATCGGACGATTTTAACGGCAAGGTTCCGGACAATATGAGCGACATAATTAAACTTCCAGGAGTCGCCCGAAAAACAGGGAATGTGGTTATAGCTAACGCTTACGGCAATATTGAAGGAATTGCAGTTGACACTCATGTAAAAAGGCTCTCTCATAGGCTGGGCCTGAGCGATAAAAAAAACAGCGATAAAATTGAATCCGACCTTATGGGAATATTTCCAAAAGAAAAGTGGTATAAACTAAACTATCTTTTAATTGAACACGGACGCAATCTCTGCAGGGCGCGCAACCCGGACTGTCCGAAATGTTTTTTAAATAAACTCTGTCCTAAAAATAATCTTTAAACTTATTATCGGCTCCTGTATTTATTAAAAAGAAAAGAGGTCCGAACGAGAGATAGGCAGCTTTCATAATCTTTGGAGCATGCAGGCAGTCAACCATAACAAGACCCGGGTAAACTGAGGTAGCGCCATTTCTAATATTAAATTTATGATACCCTATCCATTCAAAGGCAATAAGCATCACCCAGTATATACTTGAATACAGAATAACCTTTTGCGAAAACAGTTTATAGGAAAGTCTCTGCTGAAATTGCCAGTATATAATATATACCCCCAGCAGCCCTATGGCAAAAGCAGAAAGAGTGAAAATATTGATTCCCAGAATAACCGCAGCGCCGCTGTCATATAAGTAAAAACTTTTTGCCATATAAACCCATATAAAACCAAGAAATGTGGACACGGCAAATGCAGTCAGAAACTTTTTTTTACGCATAACTATAAGCGAAGAAAGAACAATTGCATAAGATATATATACCCGGTTGCCCTGGTGAAAGAGTCCAAGTAACAGCAGCATAATACAAAATATCACAGCGCTTGCCGCAAATGTCTTATACCAGCTGTATACAGACGATTCTGGATTTTTATTCATTTTAAACCGCTCCACCTACCCCAACTTTGTTTTTTACGACCTGTCCGAGCCGTAATAATCTTTAAACTTAATGTAAGAGTTATTTATCCGATTTATTCTCAAGCGCGCCCTGCGCTGCGGACAGCCGCGCAATCGGAACCCGGTACGGTGAACAAGAAACGTAGTTAAGTCCAATCCGGTGACAGAATTTTACCGATGCGGGCTCTCCGCCGTGCTCGCCGCAGATACCGACTTTCAGATCTTCTTTAACCGAACGGCCGCGTTTGACAGCCATCTCAACAAGCTGGCCTACGCCCTCCTGGTCAAGAGCCACAAACGGATCCCTCGCAAAAATCTTTTTTTCAACGTATTCCGGCAAAAACTTTCCGGCGTCATCGCGCGAAACTCCCAGAGTCATCTGGGTCAGGTCGTTTGTGCCGAATGAAAAGAACTCTGCTTCGGCAGCAATTTTATCCGCTACCAGACAAGCGCGCGGTATCTCTATCATCGTGCCTACTTTATAATCAACTTTCTGCCCGGTCTCGGAGATTACCTCTTCTGCAACCTCTCTTATAATTTCTTCCTGATTTTTAAACTCATGCTCGGTTGAAATTAACGGAACCATTATTTCAGGATGAACCTCAATGCCTTCGGCAGCAAGCTCGCAGGCTGCTTCCATAATCGCCCTGGCTTGCATCTTTGATATTGAAGGAAAAGTTATACCGAGACGACAACCACGGTGCCCTAACATGGGGTTAAGCTCACTCAGGGATTCAACTTTAGTTTTTATGGTCTCTGCCGGTATGCCTATTTTACCGGACAATTCCTTTATATCTTTATCGCCTTTGGGCAAAAATTCATGGAGCGGCGGGTCCAAAAGCCTTACTGTAACCGGAAGTCCGTCCATAGCTTTAAATATTCCTATAAAATCATCTCTCTGCATAGGCAGCAGTTTCACCAGCGCCTTGTTTTTAGCTTCTCCTTTATCGGAAAGAATCATCTTCTGCATGGCAGGAATCCTGTCTTCACCGAAGAACATATGCTCTGTACGGCAAAGACCTATTCCTTCCGCGCCGAACTCTCTTGCTTTTTTTGCGTCTTCGGGAGTATCGGCATTTGTTCTTACCCCCATTTCCCTGAACTTGTCCGAAAGATCCATAATTTTTGCAAAATCTCCGGTTAATTCCGGGGTCTTAAGATCTACTTTACCATCTATAACTTCACCGTTTGTGCCGTTTATTGTGATCCAGTCACCTTCTTTATATTCTTTGTCTTTAAAACGGCAGGTTCCGGCCTTTCTGTTAAGTGTAAGATCACCGCAGCCCGCTACACACGGGCTTCCCATACCCCTGGCAACCACCGCCGCATGAGAAGTCATACCTCCTTTTGCCGTAAGTATTCCTTCTGATGCATGCATGCCGCCTATATCTTCCGGCGAAGTTTCATTTCTTACCAGAAGTACTTTTTCTCCTTCCCCTGATTTTTCCTCTGCATCATCGGAATCAAATACTATTTTTCCGACTGCCGCGCCGGGTGAGGCGGGAAGACCTTTCCCTATAATTTCATAGGAAGCTTCCGGATCTATCTGGGGATGCAGAAGTTCATCAAGTTTTTTCGGTTCAACTCTCATTATAGCTGTTTTCTCATCTATTAAGCCCTCGTCAAGCATATCAACGGCTATCTTTACCGCCGAGGTCCCGGTTCTCTTGCCTGTCCTGGTCTGTAATATATAAAGCTTTCCTTCCTCAATTGTAAATTCAAGATCCTGCACATCTTTATAATGGTTTTCAAGTTTTTCCCTTATTTCCGCTAACTGCTTAAAAGATTCTGGCATAATCTCTTCAAGAGAAGGAAACTTTTGGCTTCTTTCTTCTTCGGATATCTCTTTTGCTTCGGCCCATAATTTAGAATCTTCTACTGTAAGCTGACGGGGAGTCCTGATACCTGCAACGACATCCTCTCCCTGAGCATTTGTAAGATATTCACCGTAAAATTTATCTTCTCCGGTAGAAGGATTTCTTGTAAAAGCTACGCCGGTAGCAGACTCATCTCCTGTATTTCCAAAGACCATGGCCTGTACATTAACAGCCGTGCCGAGCAACCCGGTTATACTGTTTATCTCTCTGTATTTATTAGCACGCGGATTATCCCAAGAACCAAAAACCGCATCAATAGATTTATTAAGCTGAACTTTGGGGTCATCGGGAAAACTATCTTCCCCGGTTTCTTCTTTGTAAACTTTTTTAAATCTGTCAACCAGGTCCTTTAAATCGTCGGCAGTAAGGTCTGTATCTTTATCAACGCCTTTTTCTTTTTTCATCTGTTCCAGTTTTTCTTCAAATTTTTTCCCATCTATTCCCATTACAACATTACCGAACATCTGGATAAATCTTCTGTAAGAATCCCAGCCGAACCTTTTATTTGAACTCATTTTAATGAGCCCCTCTACAGAATCCGGATTCAGCCCGAGATTTAGAACGGTATCCATCATGCCCGGCATAGACTGCGCCGCGCCACTTCGGACCGAAACTAAAAGAGGGTCATTCTTATCCCCTAATTTTTTTCCCATAACTTTTTCAAGTTTAGTTAAATTGTCTTCAAGCTGCTCTTTCATACCGTCCGGATATTTTCCGCTGGCCGAATAATGGCTGCAAACTTCGGTAGTTATTGTAAAACCTGAAGGCACCGGCAATCCTATAGTGGTCATCTCTGCGAGATTTGCACCTTTGCCCCCCAATAAATTTTTCATCTTTGTCGAACCGTCAGTCTCACCTTTACTGAAAAAATAAACGTGTTTTTGGTCTGTCATAATTTCTCCTTTTTTAACTTATCTTTTTTTTAAATTCTAATTAAAACTTAACTATTTAAATTATCATGTCAACTCTTTTCGGTTTTAATTATATCCCTGAAACCGCTTGCGGTCATCCCTTTTATTTTAATTACTTTATCCCTCGCAGTTTTACCTTTGATAATCTTTATCCCTGCCTTGCTTATATTAAGCTCACCTGCCAGAAATTTTATGAGTTCTTTATTTGCCTTGCCGTCTTCTGGCGGGGCGTTTACATAAACTTTGATTCTTTTCCCCGAAGTTTTATTCGCCCTTTCATCCGAACTTTTCCCCGAACTTTTTCGCGAGAAATACCTTATCTCTTTTTTTGAAGCTCCGGGCTGAACCCGGAGGTGAACTTTAAGGAACTTATTTTTTCCCGGAGGCATTTCCGGACACATTTTCCGATGTTTTTTCGGGCACAAGTTCGGGCACAAGTTCGGGCAAAAATTCCAGCTCGGATATATCCCCGGCCGGCGCAAAAAGCTCAAAAATATTTTTTAACATAGCAAGGCGGTTGGCGCGCAAATCTTTATCCTCCACCATCACCATAACTTCGTCAAAATATTTGTCTATGGATTTTCTCATAGAAGCAAGTTTAACAAGCACTTTTTTATACCCGCCCGCTGCTAAAAGCTTTTCTACCTCTTTTGAAACGGTGCGGTATTCCTTGCTTAATTTCTTCTCCCGGTCATCTTTGAGCTTTCTGCCGTCATATTTTATGGGTATCTTTATTCCTTTTTCTCCGGCTTGCTTTAAAATATTTTTTATTCTCTTAAATGCTGTTATAATTGAATCAAAACCATCAGAAGTTTTTATATCCGCAACTGCTTCTGCCTTTACGGCAAGAAGCCCCGGATTAAGGCGTTCTCCGGCCATCACACACCGGACCACATCATATTTAAAATTTATACCGAGATAATTTTCAACTTGTTTTCCAATAAATCCGCGAATTTTCTCTGTATGCTTTTTCTTTAATTTTATGCCCTGTTTTTTATATACTTTTAAACTTTCTTTAACTATATCCTCTATATCTATATCCCAGTTAAACCCCGCCATAATATTTATCAGCCCTTTAACTAAACGTCTCAGCCCGAATGGATCCGCCGAACCGGTAGCTTCAACTCCGGTTCCTATATTTCCGCAAACCGTATCGATTCTGTCGACGGCTCCGACTACGGCCGCTATCTCTTGCCGGGGAATATCTCCGGCGGGATTAACGGGATAATAATGTTCTCGCACAGAAAGCGCTACATCTTTATCTTCGCCGTCAAGAGCTGCATATATAGAACCGGCGGTGCCTTCAAGTTCCGGAAATTCTTCTACAATATATGATACCAAATCCGCCTTAGCCAGAGTGGCGGCGCGAACTGATTTACGGATAAATGTTTTGTCTTTATTAAGCCTTCGGGCCAGATATTCCGATAAATCCCGGAGCCTTTCCGTCTTATCGTACAAAGTACCCAGTCCTCTGCTGAACTGGACGCCATCAAGCAATTTGACATAATCGTTAAGTGCTTTTTTACGGTCTTTATTTAAGAAAAATTCGGCATCCTCCAGCCGGGCAATGAGAACTTTTCTGTAACCCTTTCTTATAGTTTCTAAATGCTCGGAAATGCCGTCCCGGACACCTACAAAGTAGTTAAGCAGATTGCCGGCTTTGTCTTCAACCGGGAAATATTTCTGATGGTGGACAAGGCAGGCCTCAATAATTTCTCTCGGCATACGGAGATATTTTTCGGGGAATTTGCCCTTTATTCCGGTTGGAAATTCTACCGAATTATTTATTTCCTCTAATAATTCATCTTTCTGCATGGGATACCCTTTTGTATATCTCAATGGCCTTTCCACTGCGTTTTTAAGGCACCTGAGACGTTCTGCCGAATCGGCATAAACATAATTGCGTTTTAATATTTTCTTATAATCTTTAATTTTATCTATATAGATTTTACGGTCCGCAAAGATGTAGTGGCCCCGCGAAGAGCGGCCGGCGCTTAGATTACCGAATTTAAACTTTACCGCCTGCCGACCGAATTTTACCAATAGCCAGCGTATCGGGCGGGGAAACCGAACCGGAGCTCCCGGCCAGCGCATAGTTATCGGAAATTCAAGCCCCTTAATAAATTCATTTGTAATCTCCGGGAGTATATCTCTTACCGCACCCCCCGATATTTTTTTCTCACAGAAATAGTATTCGCCTTTTGGGGTCTCTTTTTTAACTAAATCGTTAAAATCAACCCCCATACCCTTAGCAAACCCCAGACCGGCCTTTGTGGGACGGCCATCCTTTACGGCAACCAAGGCCGGAGGACCCTTTTTAACTTCAAATACGGAGTTTTGATGAGAGGCTGCCTTATTGACTTTTACCGCTGCCCGCCGGACAGAAACCATAATTTTTACCCGGCTGTGCTCAATACGGTAATTTTTAAGAATCCCGCTGAAAATTTCGGCGCCGGTATCCCTGATTATCTTTATATCCGAAGGAGGGAGATTCTCGCATCCTATTTCAATAAGAAGGGGATAGCTATTCATCAGACACAAACCTTCCTGCTACTTTATAGGCCATCTTTCTCACCCGCTCAATATAACGGTTTCTCTCATCCACGCTTATCACTCCCCGGGCGTCAAGCAGATTAAACGCGTGGGAAGCTTTAAGAACAAAATCATATGCCGGTTTCACCAGGTTTTTTTCTAAAAGCCGGCCGCACCTTTGTTCATAGCGGTTAAATAATTCTTTCTGCAAACCTGCATCTACTTCTTCAAAGTTGTACCGGGAAAACTCCTTCTCATCCTCAAGATGTATATCCCCGTAAGTGTAATCTTTGTTCCACTTTATATCATAAACGCTGTCCACATCCTGCAGAAACATCGCAATTCTCTCTAAGCCGTAAGTTAGTTCAACGGGTATCTCTGTAAGGTCAATCCCTCCTATTTGCTGAAAATAAGTAAACTGCGTTATCTCCAGGCCGTCCAGCCATACCTCCCATCCCAGCCCCCATGCTCCCAGTGTCGGGGATTTCCAGTCATCTTTAACAAGCCGAAAATCATGCTCTTTTAAATTTATACCCATCTGTTTTAAACTATTTCGATAAAGCTCCCCAACATTATCGGGAGAGGGCTTAAGAATTACCTGATACTGATAGTAATGCTGGAGACGGTTGGGATTATCGCCGTACCGGCCGTCGGCCGGGCGGCGGACCGGTTCTACATAGGCTACATTTACCGGACGGTCGGTCAGAGAGTAAAAAAAAGTCGCGGGATTAAATGTACCTGCTCCTACTTCTATGTCGTAAGGTTGAAATAAAAGGCAGCCCTTGTTAAGCCAGTAATTATTTAACCTGGTTATTAATTCCTGAAAATACATTTTTCCTCTTTTTTAAGTTCATCTCAACAGAATTATTGTTATTTAAAATTCTATCTAAAAATTTCATTGATTTAAGATTTTTTCCAAACTCATATTTTATAAATTTTTGGATAATATTTCCAATCTCACTCTGGGATTTTTTATCTAACTTATAATCTGAATCCAATTTTTTTATGCTCAATAAAGCCTCTCCGGATACCGGCCAGCTCAGATCTCTTTTTGATAAACATCCGCTGCAATAAACACTTCCTTCTTCCGGAGCAAAATGCGGGTTTTTAAAATTTTTTGTTGAACATTTGCCGCATTCAAAAAAATCAAGCCGGTATCCGGCCTGCTTTAAAAGTCTGAATATGAAGAGCCAGGTAATTGAAGGGAGACTGCCTCCCTGCTTAATATCCAGAAGGGCTCCTTTGAAAAGATTATAGATAACAGGATGCGGGTCATCATCCGTATTTAATATATCCATACATTCAAGCATCAGGGCGCAATAATAATATGTTTTCATATCCTCTCTTAAATTCAAATTTGACAGTAGCGTATCTGCACCAGTTATTATTGCCAGCTCGCTGCCCGGTTTCCGGTAGAGCATAAATTCATTTACAGTGAGAGGCTCAAGCGAAGCTCCGAATTTTGATTTGGTTTTGCGGGACCCTTTTGCCACCGCCCTTACTTTTCCCAGCCGGTGGGTAAATATGACTACAACCCTGTGGCCTTCGCCGAAATCATAACTCTTTATTACTATTCCCTCGGTTCTTTTAAGATACATTTCTTATAAGATACATTGTTCCTACAAAAGAATAAATGTAGAAAGCAATAAGTAGGTAGTAAGACTTATCGCATCGGTAGCGGTAGTTACAAAAGGTCCTGTAGCTACTGCCGGGTCTATATTCATTTTCTCAAATATTATAGGCATAATAGCTCCCAGAGTCGAGGCTATCGTCATTGACAGGCACATCCCGGCGCTTACTACAATCCCGAGAAACAGAGGTTTAACTCCCTCTGCGGGATACCGTATTCTGGCAATTAACCCCATCATTATCCCGTAACTCAGCCCCAATACAAAACCTACTTTCATCTGCTTAAAAACAGGTACCCATATTTTTTTTAAATCTATATTTCCTATAGCCAGGCCCCTGACAACAATTGTAGAAGACTGAACGCCTACATTACCCCCCATGCCCATTATAACCGGAATAAAAGCCGCAATTACCAGTACTTGTCCCAGAGTGTCCTGAAACGCCCCTACAATCCCCATAGTGAGAAGTCCCCCTATCCAGGAGACAAAAAGCCACGGCCAACGGATTTTAAATATTTGCAGTACTGACTCACTTAAAAGCTCTTCGCTTTCGGTACCGGCCATCTTTACTATATCTTCTGTCGCTTCCTGATGTATAACATCAACGATATCGTCAATAGTAATAACCCCCAGTAATAAATCATTCTCATCCACAACCGGCACGGACAGAAGGTCGTAATGAGTAAAAAGGCGGGCTACATCTTCCTGGTCCATGGTGACATCTACTTTGATATTATCTACCGGTTTTGCAATATCCGATATTTTTTCGTCAGGACCGGTGGCAATAAGCCTCTGCAGCGATATTCCACCGATCAACCTGCCGGAAGAATCTGTTGAATAGAGAGCATAAACATTTTTAACTTCTTTGGTATTTAAAGATTTTTGCAGAGTAAGCAGCGCTGCACGCGCGGTCATCCCGGGTTTTAAAGCAACGTACTCGGTCGTCATCTTACCGCCGGCGGTCTCGTAGCCGTAAGACATCAAGTTGTTTACATCTTCGACCTCTTTATCTTTCATCAGACTGAATAATTTATCTAATTTCTCTTTGGAAAGTTTTTCGAAAAGGTCAACCCGCTCATCAGAAGCCATCTCATTTAAAATCGGTCCCAGCGCTCCGGTACGCAGATGTTTAATAATTTCCCTCTGATAAGTTAAATCTATTCTCTCAAAAAGTTCAACCTTACGATCAAACTTCAGAGCGAGGAAAACCTCCATCCTTTCAGATAGGGATAATTTATTCCACCCTTCGGCAATATCAACTGCCGGAAGATAATTAACTAAAACGGTAAAATTATCTTTGTCCCCGCCGGCTATGGCGGCTTTTATATCAGGTATATATATATCAATATTATTGCTCATGTCTTACAATATAACAAATAGTCATTTGCCGTTCAATCCTTGCCGACCTTTATCTCTACATCAAGAACCCTTTTGGGGGTAGCTTTTAATACTTTAAAAGAACAGTTTCCGTATTTAACCTTCTCGCCGGGAACCGGGAGATGCCCGAGTTCTCCGACTATAAGTCCGCCGAGCGAATCATACGTATCTTCAGGAAGGCTAACCCCAAGATGATCATTGATCTTATCCAAATCTTCAACAGCTTTAATAATCCAGCGGTTTTTCGATACTCTGCTTATGGTTGTTTTTTCTTTATCGTATTCATCAAATATCTCACCTGTGATCTCTTCAACTATATCTTCTATAGTCACTATTCCCACAGATACCCCGTATTCATCCACAACTACGGCGATATGGCCGTTCCCCACTCTAAATTCCTTTAATAACTCGCTTATAAGTTTTGTTTCCGGGACAAAAAACAGCTTTCTTAATAATTTTTTAATATCAAAGTCCTTATTTCCGGCCAGTTCCGGAAGTAAATCTTTCACATAAAGAATACCTAAAAGATTATCAATATTATCTTCATATACAGGAAATCGGGAGTGGCCGATATCAAATGCTTTTCTGATAAGTTTTTTCCGGTCGTCGGCTATATCAAGGACTTTCATATCAACCCGGGGAACCATGACTTCCCGGACTACCGTATCACTGAACTCCAGAAGCTGAGAGATCATCTTTTTTTCGGCTTTAAATATAACCCCTTCTTTTTCCCCCATATCTATTAAGCCTTTTAGCTCTTCATGTATATAAAGCGGGTTCTTTTTTATAGATTCCTCTCCGAAAATTCTGATAACATTATTTGAAATTACAGTAAAAATTTTAACTACGGGAGAAATAACAGTTTCAATAACCTTTAACGGCCCTATCACTACCGAAGAAACCCCCATTGAATTCTTCCGGGCATAGGCTTTAGGCGTTATCTCGGCAAATATCAGAACCATAATCACAGTAATAAATGTACTTATGCTTGCCGCAGCAGCAGCATTCCAATTGTAATGACTGCTTAAATCCAGAGCTATAGTAGTCATCAAAACCGATACTCCTATAACACTTACTGCCGTCCCTATAAGAGTTGTAGTCAGGAGCCGGTTGGGGTCATCCAGCCAGGCGGTAAGCTTAACTATTCCCTTTGTTTTTATAAGACTCTTTACCTGGGATTTCCTAAGCATTGTAAGCGAGGTTTCAGCAGCAGTGAAAAATACGGTAAAAAGAAGCAACACTAAAAGTATCGTTAATTTAATTACTAATATTGGTATCATACTCATCGTATATTTCCCCGACTATTTCTTCTATTAAATCTTCTACGGTAATAAGTCCTTCAACCTTTCCGTTTTTTTTAACTATGGCAACATGCGTCCTGTCTGTCCTTAATTTTTTAAAGAGTTTCTGACAGTTTTCATCGTCGTAAGTTATATAGGCCGGCCTGACTATGGCGGCAAAATCAACTTTATCCTCACTGTTTAAAACTCCGATGACATCTTTGATATAAATAAAACCCATGCAATCATCTATATTGTTTTTGTAAGCAGGTATTCTTGAATATGAACTTTTTAAAAGCGCTTTCATAATCCGGGAATACTTCCAATTCAGGCTTACCGAATATATCTTTTTACGGGGGGTCATTACATCTTCAACCAGGGTTCTGGTTAAAAACAATACTTTGCCCATCATCCGGCTGTCTTCCTTTCTGAATAAACCGCTGTCGTTTATGTCGTTTAAGTATATATCAAGCTCTTTTCTTGAAATTAATTTCTCTTTTTTCTTACCCAGCCGGCCGGCTAAAAATCCCGAAATTTTATTTAATATATTTATCGGCCCTCTTATAAATTTAAAAAATCTCATGAAATTATTATATAACAGGGAAACTATCTTTTCCGGATAGGTATTTGCAAAAGTTTTCGGAATTATTTCTCCGAATATCAGTATCAACAGCGAAGAACAGACTATAGATATTATTTCAACAAAGGAATGTGTTATATCCCATAAACCCGTAAATTTAACAACAAGCAGCGTAAATAATGTTGTAAATACTATATTTACTATATTATTTCCTATTAGAATTCCGGTAATTATAGACCCCGGCTCTTCAAGCCATAAATTCAGGGATTTCATCTTCTCCCGGGACCAGTTTTTTAT
>JAQICQ010000064.1 GCA_027858455.1 Elusimicrobiota bacterium
CGACGAAGGAGACTATTAACTTCTCCGTATGACTTTATTCCCTTTTTGCGAGCACGCAAGTAGATTTCCTTTTTGCGAAAATGGCGACTATAATCTCTAGCCTTCTCTTCACTATGAAAAGCATCCTGATAAGCTTGAAAATCATCCCTAACAGGTTCATGTACTATATATACTCCCTGAGCTTTGTTTAATAAATCAGCTAAAAATTTGGTCCCCGACCGGCCAATGCTCAAGATGAAGAAGATTTTCTTACTACTAACCCACTCCTCAATCTTCTCACTATTAATCCAAAAGTTCAGTCTTGTTTTAATTATTTTCTTTGACAAACGCATAATATGTCTCATTTTACATTGGCACCTGAGAAGGTTCTCAAGGATAGCCAAAGTGTTCCCGCGAGGGACAGTATTTTTTGACTGCATTCCTGATACTCTCTAACCCTTCATAACGAGAGGTAACGTTGCAATTCTCCAGATTCACCAAATCACTCGGTAGACTTATCCCTATGAAATCTACTAATTCCCTAATAACTGATTCTTGTCGTTCGACTAACTGCTCGTACTTACAAACCTTAATTTTGTCTCTTAATGACCAAATTAGACCAGCATAATGCTCCCAGATCTGAGCCTGCCGTTCAATTTTGTCATTTGAAACGAATTCTACATTCTTCCAATGAGTATCTAAGTCATTTCCATAAACTCTGTTCATAGGTGTATCCGCAAGCTTTTCACGGTTCCAGCTTCCAAGGGTGTAGACCGGATCTCGTACCATAATTATTGTTTTATAGCCGTGATCCAAAATTCTGTCAATCTGGTTCAAATAGAGAGCGGTCACTTTTGAACCAAATACAACGTTGTTTCCTTTCACAGAAAAAATATTCTTGCGAATTGAGTGCTTATTGCTATCATCGAGGATAGTGCTTAACCGTCCTTTTTCATCTATCTTATTAGGTACAGATTCTATAGATACTACCATACTTCTTTTTTATATGTTTTTCCATAAGCCCCACTTTGCTTTTCATTTCTTTTTAAAATCTTATACATTAATTATATCAAATCACTTATTCTCTGAACAGTATATTCGTCAACCGATGAAATTTGGCGCAATTATTAACAGAACAAAAAACAAATTAAACCACTTTTATCATTTTTCGAAATTTTGAATTTGTTTCCATTAATTTATTATACGTTCCGCTTGCTGTTAATTTTCCGTTTTCAAAAAAATATATAATATCGCTGGTTCGAACTGTTGAAAGACGGTGAGCTATAATTATCAGTGTCATTGCCTTTTCAATTTTATTTATATCTTTAAATACAGCAGCTTCTGTTGCGCTGTCAAGCGCATTTGTTGCTTCGTCAAGAACAAGGACTTTCGGCTCGCGATAAAGAGCCATTGCTATACCTATTCTCTGCCTCTGTCCGCCGCTTAATTTTATTCCCCGTTCTCCGATGACGGTATCGTATCCATTTTCAAGTTCGTTTGATATAAAATCATGTATATTCGCTATTTTAGCAACCTCTGTAATTTTTTGTCTGTTAATTTCATCATCCGGCACCCCAAAAGCGATGTTGTTGGCTATCGTATCATCCTGAAGATATATCTCCTGAGGAATATAACCAAGATTACGCTGCCATCTTTTCAGGTTGTCATCGGTAATCTCAGTATCATCGGCAATAATCCGCCCGACTTGTGGCCTGAGAAGCCCCAGTATAATATCCGCAACGGTTGTTTTTCCTGCCCCGGTTTCACCTACAAAAGCAACAGAAGTTGAAAGATCTATTTTAAGATTAAGATCAGTAATGACCGACTCATTTGTCCCCGGATAACTAAAATTTATATTGTCTAATTTTAAATGTGATTTTAATGATAATGCTTTAATATCTTCCCGATTTATAATTTTTTCTTGCTTATCCTGGACAGAATTCAATTCTTCATAGAGAGTATTAAGAGCATGTCTATTAAACCGAATAGTTGTTATATTATTAAATATTGCTTGAAGCGACGGCATAAGACGGTGAGTCGCAAATGCATAAAGTCCTATAATAGGAACAAAAACCCCTATTTCCATTCCCGTGATAATTAAATAAAGTACAATTATCATTATTCCGCCGAATGCAACAAGCTCCATTATGTAATGAGGAATCTCTGATATTGTATTAAACGATGCTTGATATTTTTCATATTTCAAGGAAGGCCTTGAAAAACGTTGTAAAAAAACATATTCGCATCCCATAAGCTTAAGCTGTTTTATGCCGCCGAAAGCCTCCGTAACCGATTTATATTTTACGGTATTTGTTTCAAATCTCAAACGTCCTATGTGCCCTATCTTTTTCTTTATTCCTTTATAAATACAATAATAAGCGCTTCCTAAAACCATTAGGACAATTACAGCAAGAAGCGGTTCGGTAATAAAAAGAAGAATAAAAATTAACACAGATACAAAACTTCGCGAAAAAAGATGTATAATAGGAAATACTACTCCTCCAACGGCGCGGCTGACTTCAGAAAGTATGTTTTTCCCGAGTTCAGAAGAATTCTTATCAAGAAAAAAAAGATACGGCCTGTGAATATATTTACTCATAAGCCGCTGGGCTATCCTGAAATTCTGGCCGCCGGTGAAATGATACATTCCCCAGAGCGTAATGCCTTTAAGCAGATTACCGGCGATTAAAATTATCAACACCATCACACCGGTAAATATAAGGAAATTATTTGCGCTGTGAAAATTAAATGCTGAATAAAAAAAAGAGAGCAAACGATTATCATATATAATATCGGGGGTTGTAATTATGGAGAGAAACGGCATTATTGATGCGACACCAGCAACTTCCACAAGCGCCGAAACCGTCATAAGAGCTAACAGCATATACATTTTGCGCCGCTCTCGCAGTGTAAATATTCTAAAGATTTTTTTTATAAATTTAATGCTTTCGCAATTCATATTTATTTTCTGTAACTTTGGGAAAAGTAAATATTATTGCAAGGAGAAACCAGAACGGCTCCATTATTCTAACTATAATAAATGTATTGGAAGTTAACGACTGAAATAACAAACCTACAGTCCCGGCTAAAAATCCCAGAGTTATTCCTTTATATACTTGATTTTTCGTATTTTTCAATATGTGTCGCAAATGTTCAATAATTTTATATAAAAGAATTATAAAAAAGGTGAACCCTATAAGTCCTAATTCAACCAGAGTCCTGACATACTGACTGTCTATGAAACCGCTGCCGGTTATCCCCGTCCCCGTAAAAGGAAATTTTGTCCAACGGTTTAATATTTTGTTTTTCCAGCCTTCAACTCTTGCTGTAGCGGACGGTTCAAGATTAAATCTGCCGTAATTACCGCTGAATGTATATTTTACCCTTTCTACAAGAGTATTATAAACACCACCCCCAAACAGAAAAGGAAATGTTACTATCATTAGCAATACCCCGCTTATAAGTGTCTTTTTGAATTTACGGGTTTTTACTAAAACAACAAAAATCATAGGAATGAAAGCAATATAAGAAGCCCGGGATTGTGTTTTTACTAAAAGAGGTAAGACCGCAATAAAAATTGCTAAAAAAAACAATTTAACGATGTTTTTAGGGTGATAAAGAGCCAACCCTAATGTAATACCTAAGAGCAAAATAAGATACCCACCGATAGAACCCGGTTCCCTGTCAAACGGAGCAACTACTATAGTATTTACATTAACATAACCGTAACCGATTACTATAAAAGCTGTTATCAGCATAAATATTAAAAGTAGTTTAATATCTTTTTGGCTTTCTATTATATTATAAGTCATCCAAAAAACCATGAAATATTCAGTATATTTCAAAAGATAAAATGATGCCGCTGAAAAATTAACATCTCCCATCATTATGCCTTTGCCGGTAAACAAAAAACAAGCGGCAAGATAATAGTATATATGTTTATTTATCGGAGTTGGTTTAATAAGCGGAAGCGTTTTGTTAACAGCTGATTTTGCTATCCACGTTATAAATATCAATATCACAAACAGATCGTCAAATCTTATGACAACTGCTCGCCGGGCAGCCTGCGCTACCGGTATTTCAGGAGACAGAAGCATGCTGAGCGCTAAAAAGCCAAGAGCATATTTGATATCATATAAAGAGAGTGCCCAAACACCAAATCCAAGAACAAAATATAAGGGAAAACCCAAGGGGTGGGTGGCAGTTAAATTACCCAGCAAAACCGCAACTCCAAAAACTGCAATAAAAAAAACAGAATCTAAGACATATTTCATTTAGAGAAAAACTTAAAACGATCTATGAATTTTTGTAATTTAGTCGGTTGTTTTTCCTCTCTGCCGTAATATTTATGATAATACCTATAATAAGAATCTTTAGATTTCATTTCTGCGGCTCTAATCTGATTTAACACTACCCCCATGATATTAGCCCCGCTCTTCGTCATCTGAGTAATTGCTCGTTTTAATGCCCCCCTTATTACCGTACCCACTCGATATACCACGACAACGCCACCTACCCTTGATGAAATAACCGTTGCATCCGCCACGGGAAGAACCGGCGGGGAATCAAAAATAATTAAATCATATTTTGGTTTAACTTCCTTTAAAAATTTATCAAATTCCCTTGATTTAAGTAACTGTATAGGTTGCGGGGGCAGTTGGCCTGATGTTATTAAATGAAAATTATCTATTGCTGCAGATTTTTTAAGTTTTTCCCTTTGCAGATGACCTATAAGAAAATCGGATGTGCCTTTAACAGCCTCACTAACTTTAAGTTTGCCGAGTAAAATTTCAGATAACCCATTTTCCTTATCTACGCCAAAAATAGTATGCAGCACCGGCGCGCGGAAATCCGCTTCAATCAAAAGAACTTTTTTATTTGAATTAGCCGCCGCAAGAGCAAAATTGGAAACCGTTATGGATTTACCCTCTTTCATGGTTGTTGATGTAAATAACAAGGTATTATCTTCTTTATCGGATTTAGAAAAATCAACATTTATCTCCAATGTTCTGTAAGCTTCGGCGATTGAAGATTTCGGGGATTGTATCATAACCAACCTTGACAACAAATCTGACTTTGAATCTCTTTTTGCCTTGTCTTTAATTTCATCTATTGTCGAAGGTGAACTTTTATCCGCTGTAAAATAAGGAATAACACCGAGGACAGGCAGTTTTAAAAACTCTTCCAGTTCCTCGATAGTTCCGATAGAAGTATCCAGATTCTCTTTGAAAAAAGCAATTATCATCCCGAATATTAAACCTATTATTACACTCATCCCGTAATTTAAGGGAGCTCCTCTCTTTACCGCCCGCTGCGGTAATATCGCCGGATTAATTACTCTGATTTTTGGAGCTTCTCCGGCAGATGCCATAAGGATTTCCTTATACTTTTTATTAAGCATTATATAAAGCTCTTCATTTACTGCTATTTCACGTTCTAATCGGGATTGGACTAAAGCTTCTTTGGAGACCGCGGAAAGGGTTTCTTTTAACTGCCTAATTCTGTCCTCTAAATCCAACACTGCCGGGTGTTCTTCTGTATATTGCGATTTTATATCTTTTAATTGTATTCTTAAATTACTCAGCCGGGCTGTAAAATCCTCTTTAACCTTTTTTAAACTCCCTGTTCTTTTATAATTCAACAAAGCTTCTTCACTGGATTTTAATGTATCCGACACATAAGCAAGTTGCTTCGACATAAATGTTCGCATCTCTTTATTAGTTTCCTGCTTGCGCCAATCACTGGTTTCTATATATGCCTGTGTAACAGAATTTGCAAGTGGAGCAACTTCCTGAGCGTCTTGCGAGGTTACCTGTATTTTAAGTATATTGGTGTTCCCTTCAGAAGTAACAACCAGTTTACTTCTTAAATTTCTGATAGCCTCATCTTTCTTACGGGGAGAAATATTCTCATTAATTTGCTCAATATTTTTAAGAGTCTTTTCCAAAACAATTCTGGAAGACACAATTCTCTTTTCGGTTTCCAGCATTTGTCCCGAATACCAAACATAATACATCTGGCCGGATCCTCCGGACCCTATTGAAGAAATTTCACATTCCGCTGACGCCCTGTATATAGGCTTTTTTCTGGAAATAAAATAAGTTGAAGAAACCAACACGATAATTACTGTAAAAATTATAGTCCATTTCCGACGTTTTAAAATTCTCCAATAATCATATATTGTGTAATCTTGAGAAGCCATAATTAAAATAACGCCGATATCACTACCAAGGTAGCAATAAAATTAAGGGATGGAACAACTTCACTTATAAAAACATTCCAACTTGAAATAGAGGTTTTTGGGATATACACAACATCTTTAATCTGTAATTTAATATCAGGCGCGGTGCCATTTAAAATTTTACTCAAATTTACATCTATATGCTTTTTCTTTCCATCCCTCATATCTCTTATTATTCTTATTGTTGATATGTCAGCATTATCCCTAAACCCATTGGCTTTAATGCACAGTTGGGATAATTTCATTCCATTGTAATAATTATATTCCCCGGAACGTTGAATTGAACCGAAAATATATACCATCCAGTTTGTATGTTTCACAAAGATTACTGATATTTTAGAATGTTTTATATATTTCCCGAATTTTTCTTCTAATTTTATACTCAGTTCTTTCGTTGTTAATCCCTGCGCCTTAACATTGCCTACCATAGGCAGTGCAATATTTCCATCCATTGTAATCTGTACCTGTCGGGACAGGTCTTCATTATTCCACACAAAAATCTCCATGACATCACCGGGGGCTATTTTAACATCTTTTTCTTCTTCAGCATGACAATTAAAATAACCAAAGATTAAC
>JAQICQ010000067.1 GCA_027858455.1 Elusimicrobiota bacterium
TTAAATATATTCCTTTATAAAAAACAATTTTGTTTTTAAAGAGTATAAAAAAATTTGACAATTTTTTATTCTTATTATATCATTTAAATGCCTTAAAGGAAATAAAACAAATAAGAAGGAGTTTTTAATGGCACACGCACAATCAATTGAAGAACGAGTATCATATTTAGAAGGACAGCAGTTCGGCGAAAGAATGAAGCGAATAGAAACCAGTATCCAACATCTTAATACTACTTTCAACCAACGCATTACTGAAACTAACCAACGCATTACTGCTCTGGATGAAAAAATGGACCGCAGGTTTGAAACTGTCGACCAGCGATTTACAGCTATGGATGAAAAAATAGACCGCAGGTTTGAATCTATGAACCGTAGATTTGAATCTTTTGATAAAAAATTCAAATGGGTACTCGGTACTATTATGGCAAGCTGGATAACCATTTTAATAGGTATTATAAGTCTTATTGGCATTATCAAAAAACTCTGACTTCCTCATTATCTTCTCCCTTAGCGCACTCCGTAAAGCGCAAGTCTCACGTTTCCCGCTTCACGATAGTTTCTTACTTTTCTAAAGAAAAAGGGGATTATCTTATTATTATTAACTTCCCGCTCTTATGCCCCTTCTCGTTTTCTATGTAATAAACATATACTCCGCTTACCACTTTCTGTTCACTTTCATTTTCTACCGGCTGCCATATCTCGCTATCTGTCCCGTCTGTGTGGTTTATCTCTTTTACAAGCTTTCCCGTTACCGTATATATTCTGATATCACACTCTGACGGCAATTTTTCAAATATTATGCCCTGTCCAACTGTCCCTGTGTTGCTGTTATTATCATTCGGCCTCCAGGGCACAGGATATCCGTAAGCATCTTTTATCTTGTAATCCGAGGCTCCCATAAGAGCATATACACTGAAATGTTCTACCTGCGCATAAACCACTTGTTCTTTTGTATCAATTACGCTTCCCTCTACTTTTTCCCAGCCGGCCGGCGCCAGATAATATATATTTAAGGTCTTTACTTTAACCTGAGGTTCGCTGCCGTCAACTATGCCGTCTTTATCATCGTCTGTATAAGGTATAGATATTACGACCGGCTTACTGAAATTTTCTACGAACTGATTATCTGATGTGTCATATAAATCAAACTCTCTTGCTGTCCCGTCTATCGGATAATTAAATTTATCGGTCGGCTCTCCGGAAGGTATATCCTCTGTGTAATCAACCACTGTCGCATATCCGTCTTTTGTCACCGCATTTGCTTCAAACTCTACTTTTGTCTTTTCGTCCGCTGCCACAACAACATTTCTCAGAGTGTGATCCATTTCCGTCCTGAACTGTTGGATGTAATTCTTTCCTGTAGCGTTTCCTGTAGCGTTTCTGGCGTTTTCCGATACTATCAGCCGGTATGTGAAATTCTTATCTAACTCTTGCGACGGCTTAACAGTTACTTTCTTCTCACTGTCAATATAGATAATATTAGCCGGTATTGTTTCGCTTATCACCTGCCCTTCACGGTTTCTTACCGCTTTAAGATAAACCTCTCCAACTACAGACTCCTCATCCATATTATCTTCAAATATTACAGCTAAAATTATATCCGGACTTACTCCCGCAACCTCTCCGCCTTCAATACGTGTCCCCTCATTTATATCCATAGTTGATATCTCCGGCGCAGGTCCGGGTATTCTTAATTTATATTCAAAATCTACTACTTCCGACCAGTTGCCGGCATCATCTTTTGCCTTAACTTTAAAATACCTGCTACCACCTTCTGCTACTGCCGGCGATTTATATACCGTCGTTGATTGAGTTACCGCAAGCGGGACGCTTCCGGTTGTGGCAAATTTCACCGCATACCCAACTATCGGCGCCGCGCTTTCAGGTTTCGGCCATTTAAAATATGGCGTGTCATAATCTGTCCACTCTCCGGCGGTTATTGCAGTCTCCTGCGCTATACTCTCGTATCCGTATATTACATCTATTGCCGGAGCAGTATTATCAAATCTCACCGGTCCGTATGTAGCTTCCCCAAGCGCTATATCACTCTCGTTATGAGCCAAAACATGCAGATACCAGTTTCCTTCCGCGGTAATCGATGTGCTTATAGCCCCGTTTGTTACCGTATCGGTACTTACCGCCTTATCATTTGATAACTGCGTAAATCTCCAGTGATAATGGTTTCCTCCTGACACATTAAATACCGCCGAAGATTCATTACTCCATTCATTCTCATTGTGACTTGAGGAGGTTAT
>JAQICQ010000073.1 GCA_027858455.1 Elusimicrobiota bacterium
CAGTAAATGAAATCAAATTATTTTCTTAAAAAAACCATAAGAATAGGCGCCGTTGTAGCGGGAATTATTTTAGCGCTTACTTTTAGCTTAAAAGCAGCAAAGAGTAACGCACCCGAAAGTTATAACCGGGCTATGGAGTTATATGGCCGGCAGGAGTATAAAAAAGCGCTGAAACTCTTTGAAAGAGTAACGGAAAGCAACGCTCCCGTAAAATGGAGGTATCTTTCAAAGTATTATATCGCAAAAGGAAAGGTTAAAACCGGAAAACTTGAAGAATCGGTTAATATTTTAACAGAGTTAATTTATAAGCCCGAGATTTTTAAATATATTAAGCCTTCCGTAATAGTCGGCAATTTAGCGGATATTAAAAACAGCCATTCAATAAGTAACTTAAAGGGTATTTTAAAAAAATCAAAAATTACCGAGGTCCGAAAAAGCGCTGCTGAAAATCTGGCGCGTCTGGCACATACAAACAAAGAAAATGGAATTGCCGAAGATATAAGTAACTATATGTTTACTATATTAAAAACGGAGTCGGAAACAGAAGTAGCAAAAAGTGTGTCCGAAGCAATAACTAAGATAGGCCGGATAAACGCGGATAAGCTGATTGATGCTTACAGAGCAGGCAATGATTTTACAAAGCAGAAGATCCTCCTGCTTATATCCAAACAGGAAGACGAAGATTTAGTTATGGCTCTGCAGAATGATATCGGCAGCAGCAGTAAAACAGTTAAAAATTATATTTTATGGGCTCTCTGCAAAATAGACCCTTACAGATTTGGCGATATGTTCAAGGGAAAACTTACTGCCGTTGACGGTAATTACTATATAAGGTCCGGCGGCCGCAGGCTCACGGTAATTGTTCTTACCGGAAAAGATGCCGGAGAAGATGCCGGTGAGGATAAAAAAGATAAGGAATTAAGCGGATTTAAAGACAAATATGTTGTTTTATACGGGAAAGAGACAGAAGAAGGTATAATATATGCCGATTGTTTCGAAGATAAATAAAAAATGAAAAAAACAGGAATAAAAAAAATTTTGCCTTACCGGAAACCTTTTTTAATGATAGACGAAGTAAAAGTAATCCGCCGGGGTAAAGAAGGGACAGGTATAAAAAAACTGACAGGCGATGAATATTTCTTTGAAGGTCATTTTCCCGGCCGCCCGATTATGCCTGGTGTTTTAATAATGGAGTCTATGGCGCAAACCGCTATGGTGGTAATCGGCCGCGCAGACCTTAATTTAAGCGGCGTGGATAAGGTGAAATTCAGGCAGACCATAGAGCCCGATGATATTTTAAAAATAAAAGTTGAAATAGAAGAATCAGAGGAGAATATATTTAAAGTAAAGGGAGAAGTTGAAATAGACAGGAATATTGCGGCTTCCGGTTCTATAATACTCTCGCCGGAATAAGCGCAGACTATGTAATTGATAATATTTTATAAATGTATTATTAAATAAATAGGGCTATCTTATGAAAAACATTAAAAAAAATAACCGGGGAGTTACGTATCTGGAAATAATTCTGGCTGTCGCTATAATAACTTATGTCGTTATGGGGTTTGCCCAGATGTTTATTAAAAATAACATTGCCCTCAATCAGTCTAAAATGCAGACTATGGCCGCAAACTGGGCATCCGACGAAATGGAAAATATAAAGAGCTATTATTATACGGATGTAACCACGTCTGCTTTTTTATCTGCCACAAAGGTACTCGGAACCAGCAAAGAATTTACCAGAGTTGTAAATATATCCGAACTGGAAGAAGGCCTGAAAGAAATTGAAATTAAAGTCAGCTGGACGGAATTAGGCAAAGCTCAGGAATTAAGAATAGTTTCATATATTGCGGATTATTCCGGGTAAAACTAAATGTGAGAGGCTCAGCCTCTCACATTTTAAGAGAGTAAATAATAAATGAAAACAAAAAATAACAAAGGGATGGCGCTTGTAGCGGCTATTCTTATGATGGTAGTTATTGCGGTGCTCGGCGTTGCTATGGTTCTGCTTACTTCCTCTGAAACACGTAAAGAGGTAAAGAGCCGTATGGGAGGATCGGCCTTATATATTGCCGATGCCGGTATAGAGAAAGGCATACACAGGATAAATGCCGAAAATTACAGCTCTCCTTTTACCGTAGTTATCGGTACGGTTACCGGCGAGGCAGTAGGTGAAGCTGATGTAACCGTTCAGCCTCAGGGTGCTGACCTCTATAAAATAACTTCAACCGGACATGTTCCTGATATTGCCTCAAGCCGCGAGGACCGGACGATAAGGGCAGTTGTGAGAATTGAACCAGAACAGCCTGAAGAAGCTATGCGTTCGGTAGGGCCTATTACGGTGGCGTCAAACGTAGATGTAGTGGGATCGCTTAGGTCAAACAGCTGGATAAAATTTAACGGTGGTAATCATATAACAGAAGATGAGAATGGTACTTGCTCCGTCATTACTTCTACCGGAACGGCAAAGGGGGTATGGATGGACGGAAAAGTTTATTGGGATGGCGCCGGCCATTATTATATTAAATCAAACGGGCCGACTAACGCTTCAAAGGGTGGTGATACTGACGAGACGGGAGTATATGAGGAATCTCAGATATCAAACGGTATTGTCACGGTGGTTGAAAATGCAGGGATTGAACCTATAGAAGCAGCCGAGATACCGTTCTACGACCTTGACCTGCTTAAAGCTGACGCTGTAGCGCAGGACAGTGTGGGACATCCTACTGTATTTGATGCCGAGAAAACTTACGATACAGAACTTAATATGGCGGGAAAAGTTCACTGGTATAAAAACGGAGTATTATTTAATAAGGAGATTCTTAATTCCTCGGGCACAATACTTGCTACCGGAGTTCATTCGGACAACACTGATTACGGAATAAGTTTTAAAGCAGCAAATGCCGACATAGGTGATGCAGGTAATTTTCAGAAGATAAATTTAATAGTTGATAATGAAGCGGGAGAAGATAAGTCTATAAATTTTAACTCAAATATATATGTCCAGGGATATATATATTGTCCGGGAGATTTAAGTTTGCCTTCTAATGTTCATGTGAGAGGAGTTATCGAAGTAGGTGAGGATTCGGATGTCTCTTCAAATGTAGAGATTATATACGACGATATAGGATATTCACTTCCCGGCGGCGGCGAAGGCGGCGTGACGGTCATCTCCTGGCAGGAAATGTAACTTGTGATTAAGAAAGAGTTTGTGTTTTTTAAAGATGCGCGCATTGTCATAGTCGCGACAGTTTTATTAATCATTACAGCCTCAGGACTGCACTCTGCCGGCACCAGCGGTGCGGCAATACTTAAATATAATCCCGGACCCCGCTATCAGGCAATGGCCGGCGCC
Organism: Elusimicrobiota bacterium; assembly: GCA_027858455.1. GTDB lineage: Bacteria > CG03 > SLGR01 > SLGR01 > JAGXOG01 > JAGXOG01. The sequence continues at coordinate 3,353 of JAQICQ010000073.1, forward strand.
GGTACGGCTTCGGAAGAGGATTTTAGCGCTACAGGCTGGAATCCGGCTCTGCTTGGAACTCTTAAAGGGTTAAATAT
>JAQICQ010000096.1 GCA_027858455.1 Elusimicrobiota bacterium
AGTGAAAAAAATAATTTTAGTTCTTTTTTTAATAATTGCTGGCTTTAATATGTCATTATACGCGGCATCTAAAGGTGAAGTAGTAATAAACGAAGTTGGCTGGGCTGGTACCAATGCAGCCTCCACAGATGAAATTATTGAATTATATAATAATACAGACAGTTCTATAGTTCTAACCGATTGGGAACTTTATGACAATGCTGGTTTAGTAGATATGACTTTTTCAGGCTCAATTCCTGCCGGTGGTTATTATCTTATAGAGAATGATGAAAATTGTGTCAGTGATGTTGCAGGAGATCTTGTAGATAGTTCTATAAGTCTTGATAACACAAATGGGGAGAATCTGATTTTAAAGGATGCCTCCGGGAATATTATAGATCAGGTAGACTGTTCCGGGGGCTGGTTTAACACGAGGACATCAACAGATAATCCGACAATGGAGAAAATTACTCCCACACGGCTGGGTAATGATCCGGATAACTGGGCGGATGTAAGTTCAGATACAAATACCTGGAACGGCCATGATGCTGACGACAAGATATTTCCCGGTTCGCCGAAGTCTCAAAATACTGTATACGTCGCAGATACAGCTGCTCCCTCGGTCATCACAAATTTAACTGCTTTAACCGGGGCGGTCGCCGGAGAAATAAATTTACAGTGGACTTCTCCCGGGACTGACGGCACTTCCGGATACTGCGGGTGCCTGTCCTCTTACACGGTAAAATATGCAACGTTTCCTGTAGATAATTTAGGGGGAGACACAACAGCATGGTGGACACATACCAATACAACTTTATACTCGCAGACATGGGAAGTTTCACCACAGGGGACCTTAGAAACATTTACGGTGGAAGGTTTAACTTCCGGAGCTACATACTATTTTGCAGTAAGAACTACAGACGGAGCAGGAAATACCTCAGCCCTGGACCAGCGAATAACAGATACAAACCAGGATAAAGCGTATGCTTCAACAAATATTGATAATACTGCTCCCGGAACAGTAACCGATCTGGTTGGCCAGCCGGTAACAAATCCTAAAGAAGTAGAATTAACCTGGACCTCACCGGGCGATGATGGCTATACGGGTAATAATGTTGCGTTATCCTCTTATACTGTTAGATATGCTACATTTTCAATTTCAGATCTATCTGATGACACAACAAATTGGTGGAGTAATGCAACTTCATACATTCAGGACTGGAGCGTAAGCGCTCAGGGAACAGGCGAAATTCATATTGCAACGATGCCTTTTGCGGGGACTACGTATTATTTTGCTGCTCGCACTACAGATGAAGCCGGAAACACATCGGACATTGATGATAACGCCAAAAGCGTTACAAACCAGGCGGAATCTTTGTCTAAAGATTATTCAAGGACAGTAGTAATAAATGAACTATCCTGGTTTGGAACTACACACAATACTTCTGATGAATGGATAGAGCTTTATAACAACACCGGGGGAATTATAGATTTTACTTCAGGTACAGGATGGACAATAGAAACGGAGGATGGTCCCGAAGTAAATCTAACCGGAACCATTTCCTCGAAAGGCTATTATATTATTGAAGACAGCACTGAAACAATATTTGACTTAACAGAAGATCATAAAGAGAACTTTGGTTTAAATAATACCGATGAAAAATTGATATTAAAAGACGGTAACGGAATAGTTATAGACCAGGTGGATTGTACAGATGAACGATTAGGAACCGGAGAATGGTATGCCGGAGATAATACTTCTGATTTATCAATGGAAAGAATAAATTCAAATGTTTCAGGAGATGTTTCAACAAACTGGGCCAATGCTACTTCCAATAACGGTCATGTTGATGACGGAGGCAATACAATAAATGGTACCCCGGGTGTAGGCAACTCAGTTTCCCCAGACCTTATTTCCCCGGCGGCGATTTCTGATCTTACTGCTTTAACCGGCAGTTCCGAAGAGGGCGAGATAACTTTAACATGGACGGCGCCGGGCGATGAAGGTACAAACGGCGCGGCGGTAAGCTATACTATTAAATGTTCTTCTTTAACAAATATAGGTGCGAACAATTTTTCAGCCTCAAAAAATTTAAGCCAATTCAGTTCGTCGTCGTCGACGGCTCCCTTAAGTTATGGTACAACTCAACAGATGACAGTTACCGGGCTTTCGCCCGGCGTAACTTACTGGTTTGCAATGAAGGCGATAGACGAAGGCGGGAATTCCGGATTTTGGAGTACAACTACGGTAAATACGGCAAATTATGATATAGCCTATGATACTGATCCGGCTGTACCGAGCAACCTGGCGGCAGCATCAGTAGATACCGGAACGATTTCTGTCAGCTGGGACGCAAATTCAGAACAAGATTTTAACCAGTACAGGCTGCAGGCTTCAAGTTATTCTCCGACGGCTGGTTTTGGGAATGACCTTGATACAACTTTTTCAAATATTGAGACAGTAGAGTTTAGCGACGAAGGACTTGAAACCGGCAATACATATTTCTACAGGATAAGAGCAGAAGACAATAACGAAAACTACAGTATTTGGTCTGCAACTAAAAGCGCATATCCTGAAGCGGTTGTTCCCTCAACGCCGACAGCTTTCAGCGGCACTGCGCTTTCTTCAACGACTATTAACTGGACATGGGCTAATGTGGCAAGCGAGACGGGTTACAGAATAAAATATGCAACAGATACAACGACTTTAGTTAAAGAATTAGATAAAGATATAACTGTCTGGCCAGAAAC
>JAQICQ010000080.1 GCA_027858455.1 Elusimicrobiota bacterium
ATCTATTTCCTTTGTAATGTTTTCTTTTTATTCTCGGATTACTTTCAGACAATCGGCAATTTCTTTTCTCGTTATTATATTTTGTATCTTTTTACCCCTGAGAGTTTTTTTATAATCTATTCTTAAAAGCTCCTTGGCCTTTTTATTGGAAAGTATGACTTTCCCGGAGTAATCAGTCATAATTATGCCGTCGGCAATAGAGTAAATAATGGCATTCATCTTGTCTGCCTGCATATCATTATATCGTTTAAGCTGCTGAGTCATCACAATAAATGTTGAAGCAAGTTCGGCAACTTCGTCTTTAAGCCTGACTTTTTTTAACCATTTAGTTATCTTTCCTATATTAAAATCGCCGGTAGCAATATTTCTGGCCGTATCTGTCAGTTTTATTATAGGCGAGGTAAGGTTCTGAGCCATAAAATATCCGGCGACACAAGCGGCAAGCAAGACAATAATAAGAAATATTATTGCGTTGCGCTTCATTTTTATAACGGACAGATACGCTTCATTTTTATCCTGCTCTACTATAACCCCCAAATCCAGAGCGGGCACCGGGGCATACGCCCCCACAATATGCTTACCCTGTTTATTTAAATATTCTTTACTGCCTAAAAACCGGTTAGCCGTTACTTCCTGAACTATGGGCCGATCTTTTACCGATACCCTTTTTACTCCCAGCTGAATATCGGGATGCATGACTATGCGGCTATTATTATTTACGACATAAGTGATCCCGGTCTTACCGATTCTAGATTTACGGACAGTTTCAAGAAGCTCGGTCATGTCGGCTTCAATATATAAATATATCTCTTTAGTATACGGATAAACAAGATTTATGCGGGGAGTCTTTTCTGCATAGTATATCGGACTAACCGCCAATTCCTTTGTATTTAAAGATTCCAAAAATGCAGGATCATCTTTTCGGGACTCAAGTTTTACTTTTCCTTTAAGAGACGGTGAATATACTTTTGTCAGTTCACGGCCGTCGGAATTCACCGTGCTTATAGTTATAAAATCTTCAGACGAAGCTATCATTGATTTTAATATTCTTTGAGTAAGGGTCCAGTTTATAGGCGGCTCGCCGTGCGCTGATATGATGAACTTAAGTTTTTCTTCAAGGTCCGCCATATAACTTTTTATTTTGTCTGCAACGGAGGTAGCCTGTTTGGTATGAAGCTCCAGTATTACATCCTGCAGGTTTACACGGTTAATATTAATAAGTCTCCAGCCTACTATCCCCAGCGGAACTACTGACAAGAATAAAAGTATAAGCAAAAATTTATAAAATATTTTTATTTTTCGTACTTTATTAACCAATTAATCTACCTCTTTTAAGTTTATACCGGTCAAAGTCTATATTTGCGTCATTTAAAAATTCTATATCTCTCCGGTCTGCCGTAGTCATTATGATTTTATCAAAATTATCATTCTTAAATAATAGTTCTGAGAAATTTTTTTTCCCTTTAATATCCAAATCACCAAACGGATCGTCTAAAACCGCTATTACTTTATTTTCGGAAAAATTATTATCGGAAAAATCCCTTGCCTTCTTTAAAATTGCGGCAAAAGAAACTCGTTTTTTCTCTCCCCGGCTTAAGTCCCACGGAGACATCCGAAGCATATCTCCGGAGATTCCTAAATCTTTAAGATCCTGCATATCCCTTTCGGAAATATCGGCCCCCTCAGAAATTTCTTTCCTGCATTGAGGATATATAAATCCTCTCTCGGGAACCTGCATTAAAAATAATATCCTGCCTGAACTATTAACAAACCCCGAGTCAATTTTTACTACACCCGCAAGGCCTTCAAGAAGAGTTGTTTTCCCTGTGCCGGGGGATCCGTAAATAATATTTATTCTGCTCTTAAAAACAGCGGTTGCATCACAGATAACGGTTCTGCTGCCCATAAAACTTTCCCGGACAATCTTAATCCTGCTAATTTCCATCACAACCTCTTAATTTTGCTTCTTTTAAGCAAGTATGAGTTCCAATCCCCTCTGTAATCTCTTTTAACTCCGGTTGGCAGAAACACAATCAGTGTCCTTAAATTTTTTTCGGCTATCAGAGAAACCGCATTATCAATATTTTTATCCGCAGGCAGAGAATCCAAAACCATATATTCTTTCCCTGATAAATAAGAAACCGCAAATACAACTCGCGCTTTTTGAGAATATGACAGCTCCATTGTGCTTCTTTCTTTAAACTCTTTGATGCCTAAAACAGAAAGTATCTCATCTTTATCTGAATTACCGTTTTTAGCCGAAATACCGTTGCCCGCGGATTCAAGCTCTTCTTTCACGCTGGAAAAAAGCAGTTGCGACTCTATATCTTCAAAGACCGCTACCAATCCCCCGCGGGGACGAGATATACTGCCGGAATCCTGTTTGATTAAATTAAGCAGTAATCTTACAATTGTGGATTTTCCCGAGCCGTTATCACCGTAAACTATTGAATGTTCTTTTTCGGCGGCTGAAAAAGAAATTTTATCTAACACTTCTGAATTTCTGGATTTTACAGGAAAACCCCGTTGATAGCTTACTGCTTTTAACCGTAACATACAACTACAAACTCCCCTTTAATATTAGTTTTTTTGCGTAACAGCCGGGCCATATCCTCTGCTTTTGCCCTGATATATTCTTCAAATTTTTTAGTCATTTCCCGGCCGATAAATATCATTTTCTCCGAATTAATCTCATTTATGTAATCTACGGTATCGCGTATCCTGTATTTTGAATCATAAAAAACAAATGTATAATTCTCATTAATATGTTTTTCTAAATATCTCTTCCTCTCGCCTTTTTTTCTGGGTACAAACCCGGCAAAAAAAATCTCGTCTGCCGGAAGCCCGCAAACGCTGAGAGCAGCGACAAATGCCGAAGGTCCGGGGACGGGGATAACCTCAATACCCTCATTGCGCGCCCTGTTTATTATTTCATATCCCGGGTCCGATATCGCAGGAGTGCCGTTTTCTGAGAGCAAGGCAATATCTTTGCCTTTTTGGGTCATTTCCAGATACCGGGCGGCCTGTTCATATTCACGGGGCGAATAATAAGATTTGACTTTTTTTGTAATACTGTATCTCGCTAAAAGTTTTGCCGTGGTTCTTGTGTCTTCAGAAATTATAAGATCAACTTCTTTTAATATATTTATCGCTCTGAGAGTTACATCTTCAAGATTACCTATAGGTGTAGCAACTATATAGAGTTTTCCCTTGCTCTCTCCCTTGTTCTCGCCCTTACTCTCTGTCAAGGTCAGGAACCGGTATTTCATCCCGTTTATGGGCCGATTTTTTAATCAGGGATTTAACTTTAACCACCTCGTCTTTGTCATAGATCGGACTCTCCCCTTTTTCTCCTCTCTCCAAATGCTTTAAAATGCTGTCCAGTTTCTCGTAATTCATTCCCAGCTCCCCTTCATCTGTCTGGCCTTTAAAAAAACCTGCTGTCGGGGGCGCAGCGATTATTTGCCCGGGAACATTTAGATATTTAGCTAATTCATAGACTTCCGTCTTATAGAGTCCCCCTATCG
>JAQICQ010000130.1 GCA_027858455.1 Elusimicrobiota bacterium
GAAAGGTCGAAAGAAATGTCAAAAGGAAAAATGTCTAAAGGAAAATTTTCTAAAGGAAAGATTTCTAAAGGAGAAAAAAATTGATTATATTGAGAACGATAGGGCATTTAATAAATAGTATATTATTATTTATTATAGTTGTTTCGGCAGCGCGGATAGCCATTGAAGCCTATACAAAGGATATAATGGAGGTTCCCGTAGGGCCGCTTGTAAAAGAAATTTCCGATATTATAATGGAATACGGCAGGAAGTTTTTACCTTTTGATAAACAAAAAAATCTTTTGTTAGGTATAAGTATGACCTCTTTTATTTTGATTATAATTATAAGAGCAGTTATAAAGTTATAAGCCAATTGTTTAATGGACAATTTTAATGGATAACATTATAAATTTTAAGGGTTTAAAACTTGTATTACTTGACCAGCGAAAGCTGCCTTTTAAAATTGCATATAAAGAATTAAAGGACTCTTCCCAGACGGCAGAAGCTATAAAAAAAATGGTAGTAAGGGGAGCTCCGGCAATAGGTATTACTGCGGCTTACGGGTACTATCTTGGAAGTATGGAAAAAGAATTTAAGGATTTTAAATCGTTAAAAATTTACATGGAGAGAGTCGGAGAGAAACTGTTGAGTTCCCGCCCGACGGCTGTAAATCTTAAGTGGGCCCTAAACCTGATGGGAAAAACTTTAAAAGAGAATCCTGGATTACCGGTAGATAAAATAAGAGACAACCTTCTTGAAAGAGCGGAGTATATAAAAGAAAGCGAATTAGCCGCAAATAAAAAAATCGGGGAATACGGCGCCTCTGAGTTTGAAAAAATATCCGCCGGGAAAAATAAACTTAAAGTACTTACCCATTGTAATGCCGGCGCGCTTGCTACCGGGGGATGGGGAACGGCGTTGGGAGTCATCCGAAGCGCATTTAACAGGGGGCTCGTTAAGGAAGTATATGCGGACGAAACCCGCCCCCGTATGCAGGGGGCAAAACTGACCTGTTTTGAGCTTAAAGAAGAGGGGATACCCTATAAACTTATAACAGACGGTATGGCGGGATATTTTATGTCCCGGGGTGAGATAGACACAGTAGTAGTAGGTGCCGACAGAATAGCTTTAAACGGTGACGTGGCTAATAAAATAGGGACATCCATGGTGGCTATAGCCGCGGATTATTATAATGTGCCGTTTTATGTGGCCGCCCCGGTTTCGACTTTTGATTTTAACTGTCCGACCGGCGGGGATATTGTTATAGAAGAGAGAAGCCACGAAGAAGTATTAGTTATAAATAAGAAAAAGATATCGCCGGAAGGAACAAAAACTTCAAATCCGGCGTTTGATATTACAAAAAAAAGTTTAATTAAAGGATATATTACTGAAAAAGGAGTTGTGAAAAGTACCTATGAGTTACAATAAAACATAAAATTTACATAGGACAAATTTTTCCATGAAAGCAAATCTTTCGGGGAAAGAACCGCATATACAAAAAGAGTGGGATAAGAAAGAGATTTTCAAGAAGCGTCTTGAAAAAAACAAAGGGAAAGAGACATTTATACTGCATGACGGACCTCCGTACGCAAACGGGCACATTCATATAGGTACGGCGTTAAATAGAATGCTTAAAGATATGGTTATAAAATATAAATCTATGACCGGCCACTACGCTCCGTTTGTTCCCGGCTGGGATTGCCACGGGCTTCCTGTTGAGTATGAACTTTTAAAGAAAATAGACAAGAAAAAGATAAACGACAAAGTAAAATTCAGGAAAGAAGCCGCAAAATACGCGCTTAATTTCGTTAATATTCAGCGTAAGGAATTCAAGCGGCTTGGTCTTGTAGGCGAGTGGGATAATCCTTACCTTACACTTAATCCAAAATTTGAAGAGACGATAGTTAAAAGCTTTAAAGAACTTTACTTAAACGGTTATATATACAGGGCGCAAAAACCTGTTTATTGGTGTTCATCGTGCAAAACAGCCCTTGCCGAAGCCGAAGTTGAGTATAAAGACATAGATTCACCTTCTATATACGTGAAGTTTCCCGTGCATAGTGCAAAACCTGATTTTGTCGGTGAAAATACCCGTCTCAGCGCTTTGGTATGGACAACGACGCCGTGGACGCTGCCCTCTAACAGGGCGGTCTGTTTTCATCCGGACTTTAAATACGCCTATATTAAAAAGGGGGATGAATGTTTAATAGTCGCTGAAAGTTTTGCCGGAAGTGTTGACGGAGATAAATTTGACGGATATAAAACAATAGGTACCGTGAAGGGCAGTAAATTGGAAGGCGTTAAGTTCAGCTCGCCTTTTCGGGATGAACCTTCTGAAGGTATAAACGCAGATTTCGTGACGCTTGAAGACGGCACGGGTATAGTGCATATTGCCCCGGGCCACGGAGAAGACGATTACCAGGCAGGTCTTAAATATAATCTCGATATTTTTTCTCCTGTTGATGACAGCGGCAGATTTCAAGATTCGGCCGGCGTAAAGGAAATAGAGGGAAAATATGTCTTTGAGAGCAACCCGGTAATAATCAGCTTGCTTAAAGAGGAAGGTCTGCTTTTCGGTAAGGAGGATATATCTCATTCATACCCTCACTGCTGGAGATGTAAAAACCCGATAGTTTACAGGGCTACAAAACAGTGGTTTCTCGATGTGGATAAATCAGGATTGAGAGCAAGGATATTAGAAAAAATAGATGAGGTTAAGTGGTATCCTGAATCATCCATAAAAAGAATAAAAGCAATGATTCAAAACCGCCCGGACTGGTGCCTTTCAAGGCAGCGGCTCTGGGGGGTGCCGATACCTGTATTTTACTGTAAGGATTGCGGCGAGATAGTTGCGACCGATAAAAGCTTAAGCCGTATAGCGGATGAGTTTTCTAAAAACGGTTCTGATATATGGTTTGAAAAAAGCGCGAAAGAACTATTAGGCGACGGTATTAAATGCGCCTGCGGCAGCAGTGAATTTAAGAAAGAAAACGACATACTTGATGTATGGTTTGATTCGGGGGTAAGTAATTTAGCTGTTTTGGAAAACCGGCCGGGTTTAAGCTGGCCGGCGGATCTTTATCTTGAAGGTTCCGACCAGCACAGGGGATGGTTCCAGTCATCAATAATACCGTCGGTGGCAATAAAAGGTACCCCTCCTTATAGGGGAGTTCTTACTCATGGATTTATAGTTGATGCCGAAGGCAAAAAGATGTCTAAATCGGTCGGTAATGTAGTTGCCCCTCAAGAGGTTATAAAAAAATACGGCGCCGATCTTCTGAGATTATGGGTTGCCAGCGAAAATTATTTTAAGGATATAAAGATATCCGACGAGATACTTGCCCAGATGGTTACAAATTACAGAAGAATAAGAAATACAATAAGATTTATTTTAGGAAATACCGGGGATTATCCCGCCGGGGAAGCTGTTGATTACAAAGAACTTACCGGTATAGATAAATATGTTCTGCAGAAGTTTTACGAGACCGCTGCCGTTGTGAAAGAAAATTATGAAAACTTAAGTTTTCACAAAGGTATGAGAGCAATACACGATTTCTGTAATTTAACTATGTCCTCTCTTTATTTTAACATATTAAAAGACAGGCTCTATGTTTCTCGCGCTTTTGACCCTGCAAGAAGAAGTTCCCAGTATACGCTTAAAATGATAGGGGAAAATTTATTAAAACTTCTTTTTCCCGTGCTTTCCCATACCACAGAAGAAGCATGGAAAAAATATATTAAAGAGCAGGATTTATCCGGTGAAGATTATCCCGGGAGCATAATGTTATGTGATATAAAATATCTTCCCGAAGAGTGGAATAATCCTGATGTCCGGAAAGAGTGGGATAAGATAATAAAACTGCGGGATATAGTTCTTAAAGAAGTTGAAATCGCCAAAGAAAAAGAAAAAATAAAAGATCCGCTTCAGACAGCGGTAACACTTACAACATCTTCTCCGGTAATTTTTGATTTTTTAAATAACCATAAAGACGATTGGAAAGAAAACCTTATAGTCAGTGCTGTGGATATTAAAAAAGCTAAAGAGTTATCGGACGGTTCTGATTTTTTAGACGGACAGGTAGTGGTTGAGGTAAGTCCGGCGCAGGGTAATAAGTGTGTCCGGTGCTGGCTTGTAAGCAAGAGTGTGGGCAAAGACAGCAGTCATCCCGAACTGTGTGGCCGATGCAGTTCTATCGTTAGAAAAATCAATAAAAGTAAATGATATATTATATAATCCTGTCTGTTATTTTAGTAGACAGACTGGTTAAATTCTTAGTACTTGTTAATATGGATATCTATGACTCTGTTTCTGTTTTTCCTTTTTTAAATATAACTTATATTAAAAATACAGGAATAGCATTTAGCTTGTTTACCGGTGGCAACAGCCGGCTTATCTGGATTAACAGCCTGGTAATATTATTTATGGGATGGATCCTGTATTCCGGGAGGGATGAACCGAAAATTCTACAGGCGGCGTATGCTTTTATTATAGGCGGAGCTCTTTCTAATATGTGGGACAGGATTGTATATTCGGGAGTTATAGATTGTTTTGATTTTAAAGTATGGCCTGTATTTAATATAGCTGATTCGGCAATAACTATAGGCGCCGTTCTTATCGCGTATAATCTTATATCAACTTTCAAAAGCAAACGCGGGGGTAAAGATGCACCCGATACTCTTTAAAATAGGCAGTCTTACGATATACTCTTACGGGGTATTGGTAGCGTCCGGGTTACTTTTAGGATTAAAGTTAGCTTCTTCGGGAGCGAAATACAGAAATATTTCAAAAGATTTTATCGGAAATTTAGTTATAGGCACTGTAATCTCCGGTTTTATAGGCGCCCGTCTTTTTTATGTCCTTCTGACTTTTAGCAGATTTTACAGCGATCCGGTGAGTATAATAAGATTTTGGGAAGGCGGTCTTGTTTTTTCCGGGGGACTGCTCGGCGGAGCTTTCTGGGTTATATATTCCGGAATAAAATACGGGGTAAATATATGGAGCCTGGGTGATATTCTTGCCCCCGGGCTTGCTCTCGGGCACGGCATAGGAAGAATAGGCTGTTTTTTTGCCGGCTGCTGCTATGGAAAACCAACTTCCTCAGTTTTTGGTATATCTTTTCATGATCCGCATTCACTTGCTTTTCCCCTCGGTGTTAAACTTATACCTACCCAGCTTATATCAGCATTATATATGGCGTTGGCGGCTTATCTGCTTTACAGGTATTTAAAGAGCAGTAAATCACCGGTGTCGGGGGTCTTATCTTTTTATTTTATTCTCTATGGATCATTTAGGATAGTTATAGAATATTTAAGGGGAGATTTTCGGGGGACGGAATTTGCAGGCTGGACATTGACACAGTGGGTAGCGGCAGCGGCTGTTATCTTCGGGGCTTATATGATCATTTCAAAGAGACAAGGTGAATCAAAGAAAACATAAAGATAAAAAGGTCTTGAAGGCAAAAGATACCGGCAAGAGGCTTGATAAATATATGGCCGAACATCTGAAATTTTCTCGTTCAAAGATAAAGAGAAATATAAAAAAAGGGCGGGTCCTGGTAAATAAAAAGAATAAAAGCCCTCATTACACTATTAAAGAAGGCGACCTGATAGAATATGAAATTAAATCCCGCAGGAAAGATCATATAATCCCTGAGAATATACCTTTAGAAATTGTTGAAGAAAAAGAGGGGTATATAATAATAAATAAACATCCGGACATGGTAGTCCATCCTGCGCCGGGGAATCCGGACGGCACGCTTTTAAACGGACTGGCATATAAATATAAAACGCCGAGGCTTGTTCACAGGCTTGATAAGGATACCTCCGGAGTTATGATAGCGGCGCTGGATGAAAAATCCGCGTTGCGTATAAAAAAACAATTTAAAAAGAAAAAAGTTAAAAAAATTTATCTTGCGCTTGTAGATGGTATTTTAGAAAATGACGCGGGAGAGATTGATGTTCCCATAAAAAGGGATACAAGGGATAGGACAAAGATGCGTGCGGGATGGACTAGAGCCAGAAAATCAACTACCAGGTATCGGGTCAGAAAAAGGTTAAATAACGCAACTTATATTGAGGCATATCCGCTCACAGGAAGAACCCACCAGATAAGAGTTCATTTCGACCACTTAGGCCATCCGGTAATTGGAGACAGAAAATACGGAGATCCGCCGTTCAGGGCGCCCAGACAGATGCTTCACGCCTGGCAGGTCTCTTTTGAAGAACCTGCTTCAAAAAAAAGGGTGAGTTATACCGTAAAAGTCCCTGAGGATTTTCAAAAAATATTGACAGAGCTTAAAAATAATAGTTATAAATAAAAAATAGGACGTAATAAATTAAGG
>JAQICQ010000135.1 GCA_027858455.1 Elusimicrobiota bacterium
GGCAGGTCGTCTCGTAGAAGTCGGGCTTGTCCGCGAGCGTCTCACCCTTGGTGACGTCGACGTCCATCGGGAGACGCACCGGCAGCTCATCCTCCGGCACCGGCACCCAACCGCACTTCGGACAGCGGATCATCGGGATCGGGTTGCCCCAGTACCGCTGACGCGAGATCAGCCAGTCGCGGAGCCTGAAGTTGACCGCCTCCCGGCCGCTCCCCCGCTCGTCGAGCCAGGCGGTGACCGCTCGCACGCCCTCCCCGCCCTTGCCGGTGGGCGTGCCGGTGAACTCCCCGGACTGCACCATCACGCCCGGCCCGTCGTACGCCTCGTCCCACCCGACGTCCTCGACCACGCGCTCGGGCTCGTCCCGCAGGCGCTCCGCGAGCGGGTCGTCCTCCGGCACGACCACGGGCGGGATCGGCAGGCCGTACTTGCGGGCGAACTCGAAGTCGCGCTGGTCGCCGCAGGGCACCGCCATCACCGCGCCGGTCCCGTACTCCATGAGCACGTAGTCCGCGACCCACACCGGCACGCGCTCGCCATTCACGGGGTTGATCACGTGACGACCGGTGGGCGCGCCGTGCTTCTCCGCCTCCCCGGAACGGTCGACGCTGCTCATCTGCGCGGCGATCCGCTGCACCTCGCGCACGTCGTCCTCGTACGCGGTGCCCTCGACCAGTTCGTCCACGAGCGGGTGCTCCGGGGCGAGCAGGAAGAACGTGCACCCGAACAGCGTGTCGGGACGGGTGGTGAACACGGTGATGATGCGCTGGGTCGGCGCACCCTCCTCGTCGGCGAGGACGAACTCCACCTCGGCGCCCTCGCTGCGGCCGATCCAGTTGGCCTGCATCGCCTTGACGTTCTCCGGCCAGCCCTCGAGGTCGTCGAGACTGTCCAGGAGCTCCTGGGCGTACTCCGTGATCTTGAAGTACCACTGCTCGAGCTCGCGCCGCTCGACGAGCGACTTGCACCGCCAGCAGACGCCGTTCGCGAGCACCTGCTCGTTGGCGAGCACTGTCTTGCAGCCGGGGCACCAGTTCACGGGGCTCGACTCCCTCGCCACGAGCCCGCGCTCGCGGAACTTCAGGAAGATCCACTGTCCCCAGCGGTAGTAATCCTCGTCGCACGAGATCACCGTGCGGTCCCAGTCGTAGCTGAACCCCATACGCTTCAGCGAGGCGCGCTGGCGCTCGATGTTGGCGTACGTCCACTCCGCGGGGTGCGAGCCCGACTGGATCGCGGCGTTCTCCGCGGGCAGTCCGAACGCGTCCCACCCGATCGGGTGCAGGACGTTGGTCCCGCGCATCGTGTGATACCGCGCGACCACGTCGCCGATCGAGTAGTTCCGCGCGTGGCCCATGTGGATGTCCCCGGAAGGATACGGGAACATCTCGAGGATGTAGCGCTTCGGCTTGTCGGGTTCCTCGGTGACCGCGTGCAGGCGCTCTCGCTCCCACACCGCCTGCCACTTCTCTTCGAACCGTCCGGGATCGAACTCAGTCACCACGCGGCGCCCCTTCGAAGGTAGACTCGCAGGACCTGGCCATTGTAGCGGACAGGTGCGGTGACCGAGCGTGCGAAGGCGCAAGCGCGCGGCATCTGAGGCGTGCATGAGAGCACACGCCAGTCGTTGCCGATACACTCATCGAGGAAGACACGCTCGCGATCACCGGACAAGAGGCGAAGGACGTGGGGAGACAGCACGGACAGACGCGGGTGCGCGGGTCGCTGTCGGCGGTCCTCGCCCTGGCGATCGCCGCCGCGCTCACCGGCCCGCTCCCGCTGGGCGCGCTCACCCAGACCACCATCTCGATCGACGGAGCCTTCGCCGACTGGTCGCCCGTCCTCGCGGACTCGGACAATACCCTCTCCGACCCCTCCGGACCCGCCGACCCGGACCCGGTCAACGACCTCAAGGATCGCGACATCAGTCTCCTCGCGAGCACCTGGGACAGCGACTACTTCTACCTCTACGTGCGACGCACGGAGACCGCCCAGACCCAGATACGCTTCTGGACCTACTTCGATCTCGACCACGACGGACTCATGGAGGACACCGACCTCGTGCTCGAGATCCGCCTCAACCGCTGGGGCGACCCGAAGTCCTACACACTGATGGCCTACGACCCCGACGCCGTGACCGGCGACCCCCTCACGGGCGACGGCGAGACGCTCCCCGGCACCACCGGGGATGAGCTGGCGGGCGCATCGGTGAGCGCCGCGACCGAGGGCATCGAGATGGAGGCGCGCGTCGCCTGGTCCTCGCTCGGGTTCTCGCCACCGCACGATGCGGGACACCCGATGCAGTTCAAGCAGTCCTGCGGGCTCGCGGCCGCCCTGCCGGAAGGCGTGAACGACAACACCGACATCGTGTCCCTCAGGCGTCGCGGACTCACGCTCGTCCCGGACCGCTACTCGGCAGGGCTCCCGGGCGACACGCTCACCTACACGCACACCCTCACCAACACCGGCAACGACACCGAGGTCTTC
This sequence comes from Elusimicrobiota bacterium, assembly GCA_027858455.1. Taxonomy (GTDB): domain Bacteria; phylum CG03; class SLGR01; order SLGR01; family JAGXOG01; genus JAGXOG01. The sequence continues at coordinate 2,488 of JAQICQ010000135.1, forward strand.
GAGCTCGCTGCGACGTCCTCCGAGGGATGGGCGGTCTCGCTCGACGGCGGCGGGTCGACCATGCAGGTGACCCTCGCGCCCGGCGGCTCCGTGGACGTTCAGGTCGGACTGGCGATCCCCGTGGACGCGTCGTTCAGCGTCACCGACCGCACCTCGCTCAGCGCCACGCTGCTCGACGACCCCGCGTACTCCGCGACGGTGACCGACTCGACCAACGTCGGCGTGGTCTCCCTCAGCCCCGACCAGACCGCGGCCGGCGCGGAGGGGACGGACGTCGATCACACGTTCACGCTGACGAACATCTCCGGCGAGGACCACGTCTTCGATCTCTCAGCCACCGACGGCTCCGGCTGGCCCGTGAGCGTCCTCGACCCGATGACCGGCGACCCGCTCACGGCGGTGTCTGTCGCTGCAGGAGCGTCCACACAGGTGATGCTCCGCGTCCCGATCCCATCGGGCACCCCGCCGGGCACGATCTCCACCAGCACGCTCCGAGCAGCGCTGCAGAGCGATCCGACGGCCTTCGGCGAGGCTCGGGCGGTCACCGTCGTGCGCCTGCCCATCGACATCGAGCCCGACCGCACCGGCGAGCAGGGGGCCGGCCAGGCGATCCAGTACGCGCACACGGTCACCAACGCCTCGGACGCGCAGCAGACCGTGTCGCTCAGTGCCTCATCGTCACAGGGTTGGACGGTGCAGATCCTCGACGCCTCCGCCACACAGCCGATCACCACGCTCGACCTTGCCCCCAACGGCGGCTCGGCGGATGTCACCGTGCGCGTCACGGTACCGGCGGGCGTGGCCCAGGGGACCGTCGACCAGACGACCGTGACCGCCTCCGCGGGCGCCCACTCCGACCAGGTCGTCGACTCGACCACGGTCGTGAACCTCGCCACCTACTCCGACAGCGCCTTCTCGCAGCGCAGCGACTCCTTCGCTCCCGCCGATCGCGTCTACGCGCGAGGCATGGGCCTCTTCGCGTACTCTCGCGTCGTCTTCTCATGGTACGACCCGATGGGCGGACTCGCGCACCAGAGCCCCGACATCGGTGTGGATTCCCTTGGGACGAGCGCCGCGTACCTGGATCTCGCGGATGACGCCGCCGAGGGGACGTGGGAGGTCGTGCTCACTGACGACGACACCGGCGCCGAGATCGCGCGTCACGCCTTCCAGGTCGCCGTGCCGTCCGTGCTGACCATGAGCGTGGACACCACGGTCATCGACTTCGGTCTGCTCGACCCGAGCACTCCTTCGGACACGCATACCGTGAACGTCACCGTCGAGTCGAACCGGCCCTACGCGCTCTCCCGCTCGATCGCGGGAGACGCGGCACTCATGGGCCTCTCGGTCACGGGCGAGGCGAACGGGGACAAGCCCGCCGGCACGGACACCCACGCCGACGCGTATCAGGCTACGGTCTCCTGGGACGCCGACGCCGGGGTACCGCTCGAGGCGAGCGTCGCCTACACCGTGGTGCCGTACTGACCCGTCGCGCCAGTCTGACCCGTGGCGCCGTCGTGACCCCTTGCGCCGCCCCGGACGCAGAACGCCCCTCCCGGGGCGGACCCGGAAGGGGCGGTTCGATCGTGGTGGAGCCAAGGGGGCTCGAACCCCTGACCTCATGGCTGCCAGCCATGTGCTCTCCCAGCTGAGCTACACCCCCAAAAATATTATTTATTTCTTCTCTTCTTTTTCATCTTTGTAAGAGAACCTTTTTTGCCTCTTATCTGATTTTCAATGTCCTGTATTTGCTGAACTAGTTTTTTGAGCTTTTTAATCTCCACTTTCTCTTTTCTAAGCATAGGATAAACTTTTTCGCCAAGTTTAGAGATTAATGTTTTTCTTTCGCTTTCCAGCGTAAACTGTTCTACTTTAACTTTACTTTTCTTTGTAGTGTAGGTGGCCTCTTTTTCTACTTCTTTAAGAAGCTTGCCGGCCTGACCGGCCATCTCTTTTGCTTTCTCTTCTGTCTTTTTAAGTAAATTTTTAATTTCTTCTTTCTTCATAACATCTCCTTATTTAATACCTATTTTATTCTTAACTGAACAAAAGTCAATTATCAAGCCCCGGGTTATCACATTCGCATACTATATTTAAAACCTGCTGGCGCCGGGCATTATGACGGTATACGGTAATACCCTTGCACCCTGTCCGGTAAGCCCTTACAATTATATCTTTTACTCCATCCAGCCCGTAATGCTCGGGAAGGTTTACCGTCTTTGATATGGCATTATCTACATATTTCTGAAAGGCGGCCTGCATTAACACATGCACCCTGGGCGGTATATCCAAAGCGGTTACAAAGACTTCTTTTAATTTATCGGGAATTCCCTGAAGGTCGGATAGCTTTTTGCCTTCCGATAACTGCTCTATAATTTCATCAGAGGAAATTTTATCCGGCGAAAATTGCTCTTTTTTTAATCTTTCAATAAATACCGGGTCTGCGCTAAGCATTCTTTTTCCGGACGGCGATTCCCTGTCTATAACTAATGAATAGAGCGGCTCTATACCGCTGGTAGTGCCGGCCAATATAGATATAGAACCGGTGGGCGCAATAGTAGTAACTAAAGCATTCCGCCTTGGAGTTTTAATGTCGGACTTAAAATAATTAGGAAACTCGCCTTTTTCTTCGGCTAATCCTTCCGACCGGCGGTGTGCCGTTTTAGTTATAAAATCCATGGTTTTGCGGGCAAGCTCAATAGCTTTTACGGAATTATATGAAATATTCAGTTTCATAAGCATGGCTGCAAAGCCCATAATTCCAAGGCCTATCTTCCGGTTGCTTTTAACTGTCTCTGATATTGCTTTAAGCGGGAAGAACGATACATCTATGGCGTCGTCTAAAAATTCTACAGCGGTTTCCGTAGTCCCTTTTAATTTCTTCCAGTCAACCTTACCTCCGGCAACATGACGGGACAAATTTATAGAACCAAGGATACAGGCCTCGTAAGGAAAAAGAGGTTGTTCACCGCATGGATTGGTCGCTTCTATATCTCCCATTTCTTTTAAAGGATTGGACCTGTTTACTTTATCTATAAATATTACTCCCGGCTCGCCGTTTTTCCAGCCACCGCGGGCGATTTTATCAAATATAAATTTAGCGTTTTTTTTCCCTCTTACTTTTTTGCCGGGCGGATAATAAAGGTTATACTCACTGTCATTTTTAAGCGCTTCCATAAACTCGTCCGTCAGGGCTACCGATATATTAAAATTATTGAGCTTCTGCTCATCGGCTTTTGCATCAATGAATTCTTCAATGTCAGGATGGTCTACCCTCAATATTCCCATATTTGCGCCCCGGCGCTTGCCTCCCTGCATAACAGCTTCAGTGGCTTTATCATAGACCTCCATAAAAGATATCGGCCCCGTAGTCTTTCCCCCTGTGGATTTTACAATATCTCCGCGGGGACGCAGGCGCGAGAAAGAAAATCCGGTGCCTCCGCCGGTCTTGTGAGTTAGAGCTGTATGTTTTAAAGTATCAAAGATAGCCTCCATGTCGTCTTCTATAGGATAGACAAAACATGCCGCAAGCTGCGGAACTTTGGTACCCGCATTCATAAGACACGGAGAGTTAGGCAGAAAATCAAGGGAGGAGATAAGGTTATAAAATTTCTCTTCCTGTTTTACTCTGCCTGTGACCTCGGCGGCGGCGACAAAACCCGCCACCCTCCGAAACATACCGTCCGGTGTTTCCTCTTTAAGAAGGTATCTTTTTTTAAGAAGTTCTTCTGCGAGCGGAGAAAATTTCATTAGATTTTATTAAAAGACTTCATCTTCAGGATAGGCGCCCAGTTCCTGGAAAACCGGGTCCCGTGAGGAAGGCGTCCGTGTTTTTTAAAATGCTTCTTAAAAAATAACTCAGTTTTGGAATTTGCATAACCCGACACATATTCATGACCGGCTTTTTTACAAAGTTTTGAGACTTTCCTGTCTCTTAAAAGTTTTGCTTTTATAGAGGCAAGCGATACTGACGGGTATCTCTCGTCGGCTTTGCTCTCGTATATAAAGCCCCGGTGCCAGAATCCAAGCTTGCGTATAAATTTATCCCGGCTGAGCATTCCCAGTTGTTCTATATATACCTCGCCGACCTGGTGCCAATTTAACGCCTCTAATATTTTTGCGGTTGCTTTTATATGGAGGGTGTACATATTCTCTTTATCGAGAGAGGAAGCATCTACCACTACCTGTTTCTTGTTAATTATGTAGTCGGCGGCATTCTTCCATACGGACTTTCTTCTTTGGTGGGCGCGCAAGCCTGAACCGAATTTTTTAGAATCTTTTACCCCCAGTTCAGTCAGGGTGTCGAGCTTATCTTTTCTGACGAGAACTCCACTTATTACGAGGGGGCCGAAGACCGGTCCCATTCCCGCTTCATCAATTCCTATTACTAATTTCTTATCCATGATACTTGATTTAATCTTATATTACTATTATAATAATTGCAAATTTTTAAATGGTTAGTTTTAATTTTATATAATAATATTTTTTGAAAGGAGATATTACCAATGGATAATAAGGATACAGTACTTAAAAACACAGTTGAAAGATGTCGCGAGCAGAACATAATACTGCCAACTTATGAACAGATGAGAAACCCTGAGAAGATACCGGCAGGGATAAAGAAAGAACTTGAAAATATAGGTCTCTGGGACCTGAATTCAAGAAACCTCTTTAGAATTACCTGGAAAAACGAGCCGATAAAAAAAGGCGGCCAGTTCGGCGGGGTTAACTATCTGGAAATTCCGAAAGAAATTACCGGTTTGAAATCAAGAATGATAGTACTTGTAGGGAAATATTTTCCGACGGGCTCCCATAAAGTAGGAGCTACTTTCGGACCTCTTGTATCCCGTCTTATTGACGGAACTTTTGACCCCACTACCCAAAAAGCCGTCTGGCCTTCTACAGGCAACTACTGCAGAGGCGGCGCATATAATTCCAGCCTTCTGGCATGCGATGCTGTAGCGATACTTCCCGAAGATATGTCTCGGGAAAGATTTGACTGGCTAAAAGGATTAGGCACAGAAGTATTTGCCACCCCGGGATGCGAAAGCAATGTAAAAGAAATCTATGACAAATGCCATGAACTTAAAAAAGATCGCGGTGACGATATTGTCGTGCTAAACCAGTTCGATGAAATAGCAAATCCCACATGGCACTATGCGGTAACCGGTAAAGCAATGGAAGAAGTTTTTAATAAAGAGAAAAAAGAAGGCCAGCGTATGTCGGCCGTCTGCCTCACTCAGGGCTCGGCAGGCACACTCGGCGCAGGCGAATATTTAAAAGAAGTATTCCCTAACATTAAAGTTACAGCCGCAGAAGCCCTCCAGTGTCCGACACTTCTTATTAACGGATACGGCGGACACAGAATAGAGGGCATCGGCGATAAACATGTTCCCTGGATCCATAATCTTAAAAATACGGATATTGTTGCCGACATAGATGATAACGCATGTATTTCTGTTATGCGCCTCTTTAATGAACCGGCGGGCAAGAAATTTCTCAACGGATTAGGAGTATCAAGCGATATCACAGATAAGCTTAATCTACTCGGGATATCATCAATAGCCAATATCCTTTCTGCAATAAAAACAGCAAAATATTATGAGATGAACGAGAACGACATACTATTTACCGTAGCCACCGATTCAATGGAAATGTATAACTCCAGGATGACCGAGTACCGCGAAAAAGACGGTGAATATACAGATAAAACAGCCGGCGTGGATTACGGTAAATATATAGACAATATCGGCCTAGATTATATGCTGGAAACCTCCTATTACGACAAAAAACGGATGCATAATCTCAAATACTTTACCTGGATCGAACAGCAGGGTAAAGAGGTTGATGAACTAAATGCCCAGTGGTATGACGATAATTACTGGACAGACCAGTTTATGGCATATAAAGAATGGGATGAAAAAATCAAAGAATTCAACGAAAGAACCGGTCTCTTAAAAAAATATCAATAAAAAGAAAAACTTTTTATTACTTCTAATTGCCGGAATTCTGGCAAAAACAGCCTGGGACCTCTTAATACCCGTACTGCCGCCGTATCTGCTTGAGTGCTTAAATTCTCCTGTTCTTACAGGAATAATTATGGGGTCCGCACCGGTCATAACATTGCTGCTCCGACCTTATATAAGCCGGAAAATATATTTATACGGCGCCAGACGCTTTATCTTTTTAGGCCTTATTGCCTCCTTTGCAGGCACCCTTCTTTATCCGTATTTTGATAGTTTCCTCCCTCTTCTGATTTTAAGGACAGTCCAGGGCAGCGGTCTGATACTCTTTTTTTTCTCCTCAATTACAATGGTAAGTTTAATGATTCCCGCAAACAGGAGAGGAGAACTTTTCGGAATATATACAACCGTATTTATCTTCCCTCTGCTTTTTTCCCCTTTTCTCGGTTCATACATATCGGCCCGTTTTTCCTTTTTAATCCTTACAAAAATTTCCGCAGCTGTTATAATTGCTTCCTCTTTTCTTATTCTGTTTTTAGATAATTTCAGTCAGAAAAAAAGAAAATCCGATATCAGTATACTCCCGATTTTAAAAAAGAAGGAGATTCTTATGCCTCTGCTTTTAATATTCTTTATAATTACCTGCGATGCCGGGCTTATAGTTTTTCTTCCTATTGCCGCCGGTGAACATAATATAACTAACTTCACTCTCTATTTTACGGTCTTTGCTCTTTCTACTATCTCTATACGCATCTTTCTCGGAAAAAAATTTGATATCCACCCCCGGAAAAACCTCATAATCATAAGTGTTTTTACCATAGCCGCGGGTATCCTCATCCTTTCCAGGCTGACCTTTCCGGCTCTGATTATTGCCGGTATCATTTACGGCGCAGGATACGCTGTCGCCGACTCAAATCTGCTCCCCTATATTTTCGACAGGCTGACCGGCAGCCCCAAAGAAGCAGCGGTAACTACCTACAGTATCGCCTTTGACAGCGCTTACCTTGTAGGCCCTGTTTTTCTTGGAAGCATTGCCGGGAAAACCAGTTATTCTACCCTCTTTGTCTTTGCCGCAGGCTTAATTATAGCTGCAGGGATACTCTTTATTTTTACAACCCGAGAAGTATAATAAAATTGCTATGATATATTTAGACAATGCTGCAACAAGTTTTCCCAAACCCCCCGGGGTTGCCGAAGCGGTAGGTGAATATTTATCCGAATACAGCGTATCATCCGGACGAAGCTCTTATCCGGCGGCGGTAAAAGTTTCAAAAAAAATATTTACCTGCCGGCAAAATATCGCAAAACTTTTTAATATATCCGATGCTTCACGAATAGTATTTACTTTAAATGCAACTGCCGCCTTAAATACCGCATTAAAAGGTATCTTGAGAAAAAATTCAACAGCTCTTATTTCCTCTCTCGAGCATAATGCAATTGCCAGACCTCTAAATTACTTAAAAGAAACTAAAAATATTAATATACTTACTCTTAAATCCGATAAAGACGGTTACATAATTAAAGAGGATTTAGAAAACAAACTCGCAAAAAAAATTGATATCGTCGCAGTAAACCATGCGTCAAATGTTTTCGGGCTGGTGCAGGACATAAAAACTATCGGCGCCATCTGCAAAAAACACGGGACTCTTTTTATGGTAGATGCGGCTCAAACTGCCGGCGAAATAAAAATAGATGTCAAAGATATGAATATAGATATTCTCGCAGCATCCGGCCACAAAGGACTTTTAAGTCCGGCGGGTGTGGGCTTTTTATATCTTCGTAAAGGTATAGAATTCCCCCCTCTCGTTCACGGAGGCACGGGCTCCAATTCAGAACAAAGCATACAACCGAAATTCTGGCCGGATAAAATGGAAAGCGGGACTTTAAATATAGGTTCCATCATAGGACTGGAAAAGTCCACTGAATTTATTTTAAAGCGGACAGTTAAAGAGATATCAGAAAAAAAATCCGCAATTACCTCTTATTTAATCCAAAACCTTAATCAAATTAAAGGCCTATCGCTATACGGCCCGGACAACCCAGGTCCTGACAAACCCCGTTCGGACAAGAAAAGAACCTCCCCTGTTTCTTTTAATATCGCGGGGAAAACACCATCGGAAATCGCAGAAATACTCAATAAAAAAAATATCTGTGTGAGAACAGGGCTTCACTGCGCCCCTATGGCGCATAAATTTTTAAAGACCTATCCGGAAGGCACCGTCCGGGCATCGGCGGGTTATTTTACAAAAGAAAAAGAGATAGACAGATTAATAGCTACTCTTAAAAGTATATGATTTTGCTATGAAAAAATATCTGATTACTTTTGAAAATACCTACAGAGTCCTTGAGGCTGAAAAAAGATTAACCGGGGTCTTTAACGGCGTTACAACTATTCCTACGCCGGAAAGTATGTCAACTGACTGCGGAGTTTCTCTTTCATTAAAATCAAACAAGAGCCGAACTGAGGTAAGAACTGTTTTAAAAGATTCCGGAATTTCTTTTTCTAAAATAATTAAATCTTAAACCCTACTCTTCTTTAAGATAAAATTTAATTTCTCCGGGCTCAACAAGCCCCATACGCTCACGGGCAATAAACTTAACATAATCATCTTCTGTCTTTATCCATTCCAACTTCTGCTTTAATTCAGCGTTTTTTTTATCAAGCATAGCGGTCTTTTCGCGATAATAATCTTTATCTTCCTTCAGCTTAATTATATTTTTGAAATTAGATACAGAAAAGATTATTACAGCCGCTATAAATGCCCCTGCTATATATATAAGTTTTGAACCCGATCCACTCATCTGCTTAATTTAATTTGCCTCCGGCAAACTTAATATAACAATATCTCCCAAACTTAAAACACATATAATTAAGATCCCCGTGAAATTATTCTTATCATGAAACGAGTGTGCTTTCGCTAAAAAATCATGCTTAGGCATAATTTTTCTTAACGCTCCGCAGGTTATAAAAAGCGTCCTTTCCGTAATATTCCGCTCCGGAGCCAAGTAAATCTTCAATTCTAAGAAGCTGATTATATTTAGCAACCCGGTCGGTTCTTGAAGGCGCTCCGGTCTTTATCTGCCCGGCGTTGGTCGCAACAACTAAATCAGCGATAGTGGTATCCTCTGTCTCTCCAGAACGGTGAGAAACAACTGCGGTAAAAGAGGCCTGCCTGGCCATACGGATAGCTTCCATGGTTTCAGTAAGAGTCCCTATCTGATTGAGCTTTATTAATATTGAATTTGTGCTTTTCTCTTCTATTCCCCTGGAGAGGCGTTTTGTATTTGTTACATAGAGATCGTCCCCTACTATCTGCACCTTATCGCCTAATTTTTGTGTCATTAACTTAAAACCGTCCCAGTCCTGCTCGGCAAGCCCGTCTTCAATGGATATAACAGGATATCTGTTAACGAGGTCAGAATAAAATTCAACCATCTCTTTAGAATTCATCGTCCTGCCTTCGCCTTTAAGTTCATAGAGTTCTTTATCGGCGTTGTAAAACTCCGTAGCCGCCGGGTCCATCGCGATAAATATATCCTTCCCCGGCTCATACCCTGCTTTTTCAACTGCTTCTATTATGACAGAAAGAGCTGCCTCGTTTGACGGTAAATCCGGCGCAAATCCCCCCTCATCACCTACGGCGGTATTTAAACCTTTGGCCTTTAAAACTTCTTTAAGATTGTGGAAAGTCTCTGCGCACATCCGAAGAGCCGAGGTGAAATTCTTTGCCCCCACAGGCATCACCATAAATTCCTGTATATCAACATTATTATCAGCATGTTCGCCGCCGTTTAAAATATTCATCATGGGAACAGGCAGTGCCCGGGCATTTACGCCTCCGATATATCTGTAAAGTTCAAGACCGCTGAAATTTGCCGCTGCTTTTGCCGCGGCCAGCGATACTCCGAGAATTGCGTTTGCTCCCAGTTTAGACTTATTTTCGGTACCATCTAATTCTATCATTATGCTATCTATTAAAACCTGTCTGAGAACACTGACACCCTTGAGCTCTTTAAATATTTTTTTATTTACGTTTTCAACGGCCTTTAATACTCCTTTACCCATATACTCTTTGCCGCCGTCTCTAAGTTCTACCGCTTCAAAAGCTCCGGTCGAAGCACCGCTCGGTACGGCGGCTCTGCCGTATGCGCCGCTTTTGGTTATAATTTCTACTTCTACTGTTGGGTTGCCCCGTGAATCCAGTATCTGCCTTGCTCTTATATCTGCTATTTTACTCATAATAATTATCCTTTAAACTGATTCTACCGATTTTACATCTTTAATCTGACTTTTAAGTTCTCTTTCAATTCCCATCTTTAATGTCATCTGAGACATGGGACACCCTGCGCAGGCGCCTGTTAAACTGACTTTAACCACACCTTCGTCGGTTATTTCTTTAAGCACCACATCTCCGCCGTCGGCCTGCAAGGACGGCCTTACTTCATCTAAAACTTCCTTAACTTTTGCTTTATCTATCACAATTAAAACTCCTGTTTATTCTTTAATTATATATTTGCAGCTGCTGCTTTTTCTGATGTCTATAAAATGATATCAATTATCCCTGTTTTTTTCAAGCAGTTCCATCCCTTTTGAGCCTGCTATCCCTGCTATAAAAAACACTAAATAATAAAATATTTCTCCTGCCGAGGATGGCAGGGTGTTTTTGGCGGTTATTATCGCTATCTCTACTTTTTCGGCCGAAACAATATCAGGATAGGCTTTAAAAGGCCATAATACTATCAGGGAGCCGACAACCAGCCCGACTAAAAAAGCAAGGGTCTTATCTCTTTTCTTATTAAGAAGATATTTCATTACCCTCACAAAAAATACCAGCCCGGCTATGCAGCCAAGCCCGAAAACCAAAAGCACAGTAAACGAATATAGTCCCTGATTAGATTCCGGATGGGATAAAAAATTTTTAATATGACCTATTACCGGTTGATAAACACCCACAACCAGTAGGATAAAAGACCCGCTGATACCCGGAAGTATCATCGCCGATATAGCAACGGCGGCGCTTATAAAAACAACTAAAAGAGACAGCTCGCTGCCGGGTTTAATGGCTCCGAATTTGTAAATCCCGCCCACCAGTAGAATTCCGGGAATAATATATACGAGATTTTTAAAGTTTTTTTTGTCTATCATCTCGTATGGTATAAGAATTGAAGCCATTATAAGCCCCGCAAAAAAGGAGAGCGTTGGACCGGGCTGAAATTTCAAAAGGTAATCCATAACCCATGCCAGCCCCGCTATAGAAATTATAGAGCCTATTAAAATCTGAAGTAGAAAAAATCCGTCAATTTTTTTAAATTCATCCCGGAACTTTGACGGTATAAAAATTTTGAGACTTAAATTACTTACAGCAAAAATGAGCCGGGTATATATACCGAGTATGAGAGCAAATGTGCCCCCGCTGACTCCGGGTATAATATTTGCCAACCCTATCAGTAAACCTTTAATTACATTAATCATAATATATAAGTCCCTTCTTTAAATTTTTAACATATCTATAGTTTAATCCTATATTACATAAGTCAATGAATGCCGCCCTTTGGCTTTTAATAATCATGTGAATTTAATCGGCAAGTTTATTTTTTAGTTTTAAAAGGTTTGGTATTATAATAACGGAATTATGGATTTCAATAAGCTTTTCTTTTTTAAGATTACCTAGGTTTCTGGATATAACTTCACGGGCAGTGCCGACAAGCTCGCTTAATTCCTGATGGGTAATCGCTATTTCTACAGGTTTATTCTTATTTTCAATCTTCTGCTTGTCAGCCTGAGCAACAAGGCACATAATTAAACGATCCCTTACTTTATGAAAAGCAAACATCTCTATCTCTTTATCAGCATTTCTCAAACGGGAACAGAGCGTCTTGGATATGGTAAGAAGTATCTTGGGCTTGCTTATTAAAAACTTCTGAAAATCTCTGTGTTTTATAACATACAGCCGTGTGTCCTCAAGAGCCAGCGCATACGCGGAGCGCTGGTTTTTTTCCAAGAGCGCCATCTCTCCGAAGAAGTCGCCTTCCCCGAGATAATCGAGAGTTTTAATCTGCCCGGAAGAGGACATCTTATATATCTTAATCCTGCCTTCGGCTACTATATAAAATTTGTCTCCCTCATCGGTTTCCGAAAAGATATGCTCGTTTTTAGCGCATTCTTTTCTTGAAAATATTTTCTCAATCTCTTTTAAGTCCTTATCATTTAGATTATTAAATATGGGAACTTTTTTAAGTATACTGAATATAGTCATGCAATGACTTTATTTTATACTTCTTTTTTTGTCAAATATTATTCTCTGTGAAACCTGTAATCTGTTTCTGTTATTTCGCCTTTATCATTAGTTAAGATATTCCCGTAAAGGCCGGTCTTTGTATCGGGGAAAGCTATAATATTAAAAAGTAACCAAAATTCATATTCATCACCTATCTGAATGAATCGTAAATTCGACTCCCAGCAATGCATATCCCATTTAACTGTAAGCGACTTACGGACAAACCTGTCAAACTTATAATCCCATCTTTTTACAGAACTTTTCTCCGAATAAAACTGCAAACCCGGTATTATAGTAAAAGCCCCGAACCGGCCTGTAACTTGCGCCGCAATCTCAAGCCTCAGAGGATTGAAATAATTATATTTAACGGTAGTGTTAAAATATCCCCTGAAATCAAGATTAAATAACCAATCCTTGGTCTTTTTGTCATAATAGCCGTAGCGGTTTCTGACAAAAAACTTAAAATCCGTCAACTTTAAATTCATTGTGCTGAAAAAATCACCTACCGGGTAAAGAATATCTTTACGAAAATCATAAGAACTTCTTGTAGAGAGGGTAAGCGGTTTAAAAGGCCTGTAGGTTGCCTTTTGGTCAAGCTTACTGATAACTATTGTATAAGGTTTTGCCGCCTCTCTTTTCCATTGATAGTCCGAATCAAAAAACAAATTATTGAAGAAACCCTGTTTAACCCCGGCAAATAAACTTATATAATGAGTAAGTATATCGTCATCGGCTGAATACCTTATGTAGTCTCCGCTGTATCCAAACCCCGGAGTAACCGTTAAAAAATAGTTTTTTGTGAAATCGTTGCGGTGAGTTGTAACTATCTTAGTCTTCCAGTCAAAGTAAGGCTGCCAGTTCTCTTTTGCAGTCATATATCTGTTATGGTACCGGCTGTCGGCCGAAAAATTTGAATTAAGCGGCAGGCCGACAGGAAAAAGCCTTAACCTTAAGCCGGGAAGGATATACCGTTTTACACGATACCCGCCATCGGCCCATTCTTCCTCTTTATCAATAAAGACCGAGGCAAAATATACAGCCCTGGAATATTCAAGCGATGCCTGGGTATTAAGCTGCTGCTGATAATACTCGACGCCTTCGTCCCGGACATAATTATAATTAAATGTTCTGTCATCTACATATTCCGCATTTCCTCTTATACGGAGAACTTCATTGATTTTCTGCCAGCCGCTTAAATTTAATTTACTGTTCCGGGTATATTTTTCATCCTGAGTATCCGACAGCGTTTCTTTCTCATTGACATAATACCAGTCTAAATCCAGTTTACCCCCCGAAGAGCTGTAACCATGGCCGGCCTTCAATCCTATTCCCCTGCGATTCATATAATCCACTCCCATATAAGTTCTGGAATTTTGGGTAAACGGATACGAATATTTTGTTTTAACAAAATACCCCTCCCTGTCACTCTCGCCCAGCTCCATGTCAAATTTGCTCTTTTTCGGGCCTATAGTCTTAGAATAATAAGGCGAGTAAAACGCCGGCACTCCCCTGACAGTCATCAACATATTTACTATCCTGAACTTTGATTCTGTATCCACAAGTATATTTTTGCCGGAAAACTTATAATGCGGCGGCTGATGGTTACAAGTGGTTATATCGCCCTGGGGTATAAAAAATACAGTCTTACTTCGTATCTCAATTTCGTCGGCATAAATATACAACGGCTCTGCCGCGACTTTTGCCGCAAATACCCTGCCGGTAGAACTAAATATATTATATATGATACTTTTAGAATTTAAACTGTAATTCTCAGTTTCAAATGATATATTCCCGAAAGCTTTAATTTTACCGCTATTTCTGTTATAAGTCAGGCTGTCTGCATTTAACTTAATATTTTTATACAATACCCCTACATTTCCCGAAGATATTACAACAGCTTTGGTATTGTCATAAGATATAAAATCCGAATTAATATCTATTTTGACGGTTTGGGTGCTTTTATCGGCACCCGGCAGGCTGGCTGCGGTAAGAACTAAAACAATTATAGATATAATTATAGTTTGAAAATTTTTCATCTGTAATATTTTAAGGCCGGCCGGACTACCGAAAAAGAGCCGGTTATCAATACCATATCCTCCTTTTTCCTTGCATTTTGAGCTGCCTTGTATGCAGAAATAAAATTTTTGCAAATTACAGCTTTTTCACCGAACTCACCGGCAAAAATCCGTGCAGGCAGCGCCCTGCCGCCGGCGGGTGTAAAAATAAACGCTTTATCTGTACGGGGTTTTAAACTTTCTGCCATTTTCTTATAATCTTTATCCTTATATACTCCCATGACTAAAAACAGGCGGCCGGGTAAAGCAAGCATAGCAATTACTTCTTTAAGCATTTCTTTTACGGCGGCCGGATTATGCGCCGAATCAATTATATCTTTTGCCCCTGAGGGCAGCTTTATTATTTCAAGCCTGCCGGGAATATATGCTTTCTGAATTCCTCTTTTAATGTTTTCCGCAATATTAAAGCCTGCCAGCACTGAGGCAGTTATCGCGGTGGCGGCATTATAAACCTGAAACTTCCCTCTTAACCCGGGGCTTATGCCGGTTACGGCAATTTCCCTCATATTATAATCAAAAGAGTATTTTCCGTCAGAATATTTTCCGCCGCCTGCCGGCGCTATTGCTTCTGCAAAATACTCTTTTTTTACACTCAATACCCGGCACCCTTTTTTTTGAGCTGTTTTTCTTATATTTTCTGTGCCTGAATTATCTACCACAAAACTTCCGGGCTTTATTATCCCCGCCTTCTCTGAAGCAATACCCTCTATTTTATCTCCGAGGTAATCCGTATGTTCTACAGCTATTGGAGTTATTACAGAAACTATTTTGTTGCTGATTACATTTGTAGCGTCAAGGCGTCCGCCCAGACCGGCTTCCATTATACAAAAACCACATTTCATATCGTAAAAATACCTTATAGCCATCGCCGTCATAATTTCAAATTTTGAAAGTTTTACTCCGAGCCC
Organism: Elusimicrobiota bacterium; assembly: GCA_027858455.1. Taxonomy (GTDB): domain Bacteria; phylum CG03; class SLGR01; order SLGR01; family JAGXOG01; genus JAGXOG01. Next base: position 17,712 of record JAQICQ010000135.1, read on the forward strand.
GGCCTCTTTCTTTCTTAATACTCTAATATATTTTTTAACTGTTCGGTATGATATATTCCGGCCGTTAATTTTTATTCTTTCGCGAAAATTAAAGATATGAGGAGAAGTATAGAGCCCGGTTTTAACGCCGGATTCGCGGAGTATCCTCTCAATCATAGAGGATGTAGAGCCTTTACCGTTAGTACCGGCAACAGAGATTGCGGTAATTTTTTCATGCGGGCGGCCCCAGCTGTCAAGAACAGCTATTAATGCTTCTAAACTAAACTCCGCACTGCCTTGCAATTATCTACTGCCTGATTTGGCTGCCTGTAAAAAAAACAATCAGGCTCTTAAGTTTTTCTCTTAAGTTATCCCGGGCAACAACCATATCAAGCATTCCGTGCTCCAGTAAAAATTCGGATCGCTGGAACCCCGCCGGCAGTTCTTCGTTTATAGTCTGTTTTATAACCCGGGGGCCGGCAAAAGCTATCAGCGCGCCGGGCTCGGCTATATTGACATCACCGAGCATTGCATAAGACGCAGAAACTCCTCCGCTTGTCGGGTCGCACATTAATGAGAAATAAGGTATCCGTTCTTCGCTGAGTCTGGATATGGCCGCCGAGGTCTTTGCCATCTGCATAAGAGATATCATGCCTTCCTGCATTCTCGCTCCGCCCGAAGACGAGACAAGTATCAACGGCAGCCGAAATTTAATCGCCCTGTCTATAGCCCGGCAAATTTTTTCTCCGACAACCGCCCCCATGCTGCCCCCCATAAATGAAATATCAAGTATGCAGATTATTATTTTATGCCCTCCGATAGCGGCATCTCCGGATAACACCGCTTCTTTAAGG
>JAQICQ010000138.1 GCA_027858455.1 Elusimicrobiota bacterium
CTGAAGATGTCGGGAAAACATGACAGAAACAGCGCAATTGTCACTTTAAACGCCGGAGCGGGCGGGACCGAAGCCTGCGACTGGGTGGATATGCTTACAAGAATGTATAACCAGTGGGCGACAAATAACGATTATAAAGTAGGTATAGTAGATATCCTTCCCGGAGATGAAGCAGGTATAAAAAGCGTAACTTTTATCATAGAAGGGGAATATGCCTACGGATACCTGCAGGGCGAGAGCGGAATTCACCGGCTTGTCAGAGTATCTCCGTTTGATTCCGGCGGCAGAAGGCACACCTCATTTGCGTCCTGCGACGTTATTCCGAGAATAGAGGATGATATTGAGGTAGAGATAAATAACAGCGATCTGAGGATAGATACTTACCGCGCGTCCGGTCACGGAGGCCAGCATGTAAATAAGACTGACTCGGCCGTGCGCATAACCCACAAACCTACGGGAATAGTCGTCCAGTGCCAGGAATCACCCTCCCAGCACGCCAACAAGAAAAAGGCAATGAATATGCTAAAAGCTAAGTTATACGAATTTGAAAAAGATAAACAGCGCGATGCCACCCAGCGAAGATATGACGAGAAAGGCGATATCGGCTGGGGCAACCAGATACGCTCCTATGTCTTTATGCCTTACCAGATGGTAAAAGACCACCGCACCGAAACCAAGGTCTCAAATGTGGAAGCTGTGATGAACGGCGAAATAGACGAATTTATTCAGTCGTATTTAGAGTTAGAAGCTGAAAAAGAAGGGCAGGGCTAAAAACAACACTATTAATTCCATTAAAAAAAGAAAGAATTTAATGACGTCACTGTCATAGTTAAATATACAACTTGTATTTATTGATTTTATTTTCTAAAATAGCTACGTGAAAAAAATACTAATTTTAATATCTATAATATTTTTAACTTCCGGAATAGAGTCCCGGGCTTCGGAGTCCATTGCAGTCCTGGATTTTAAAGGGAAGAGCGTTTCGTCCATGGAGGCTAGCGTAGTTACCGATTTCTTAAGGACTGCTCTCGTAAACTCCCGTTACTTTACGGTTACAGAAAGAGGCAATATGGAGGCAATTCTTGTAGAACAAGGATTTCAGCAAACAGGATGTACTACTCAGGAATGCGCCGTAAAGGTAGGTAATCTCCTTAATGTCAGCAAAATAGTAATAGGCAAAGTCAGCAAACTCGGTGAGAAATATTATGTCACAGCCAACCTTGTAGATATAGCTACCGGCCAGATAGTCATATCCGAAAGAGTCCGCAGCGAAACAAAAGATGAGCTTGTAGATAATATGGATGTCCTCGGCAAAAAAATTGTTGAAAAATCAAAAGGGAATAACTGGGAAGAAGAGCCGGACAAATCTAAAGATAAAAAAGAAGAAGCCAAGACGAAAGAAAAAAAATCAAAGAAAGATGAATCGAAACTCAAAAAAAGGTTTTCACTTGGTATAGGCGTTCCGATAGTAGCTGTCAATTATCATATAGGAGATGCAATAAGTCTGGAAATAAGAGGCGGCTCGGATGAAAAAGATGAATCTACAGTAAGTTTCGGCGGGGTAAGAGTCTATCTCTATTTTCACAGAAGGGATAGGTTCTATTTCTATCTGGCGCCGGAGTTTTACTCTATTGACGCGGAATATGGGGAGATGAAAGCTAACGGCAGTATGGTCGGCGTATACTTTGGTCCTAATATCTGGCTCTCAAATAGAATTGCTTTCAACGTTGATTTCGGTATCTCAAATATATCTTTAAAGGAGAAGAAATTCGAGCTTGAAGAAAAAGGGATAGAGGGGGTAGTTAATTTAGGCATGAGGGTATATCTTTTTTAATTATGAACAGAAGTAAAATTAAACTTATTTTAGTAGTTATCCCTATTTTAATGTTTGCTGAAATCGGCTACGGATTTGATATGAATTTCGGGCCGGCAAAGGCAATAAGACGGAAAGCCGGCGCGCTGAAAAAAACTTACGATGTCCGCGTTGAGGATGACGGTTTCAGAGAACTATCCTCAAGCATAGGGGGAGAATATTATGAAGATATAAAACTGACAAAAGCCAACAGCCCTTATACACTCAACTCCGATGTGTTCGTTGACGGCTATGAATGCAAAATAGAACCCGGCGTAACTGTAAAAGCAACCTCCGGATATTACTTTGAAATAGCTCCCGGCAAACTTACAGCTGAAGGGACTAAAGACAAACCGATTATTTTTACTTCATCTAACTGGTTTAAATCACGCGGCGACTGGGGAGGAATAATTTTAAACGCTTCATCTTCAGGCGGAGGGTGTATCCTTAGTTATGTAACCGTAGAATATGCAACCGACGGTGTCTATATAGAGAATACACAAAATTCAGCAGGGGATAAAGTTACTATTGAGGATTGCACATTTCAACAAAACAGCTCATACGGTATCTATTCAATCGGGCAATATGCCAACCCTTCTATAAAATATTCATACATTGCAAATAACGCCACAGGCATAGGGATATACGGAGGAGCGGCCGATATTGATAATTCTGAGATAACATTAAATACTTATGACGGCATATATGTTTCTGTATGCACAGAAGACAATGCAGTCTCGATAAATTACTCTAATATTTTAGGAAATGACACAGGATTTTCAGCTGCTTACGACTTGGTCAATAACGCTGCCTATAATATAGATGCGGCAAATAACTGGTGGGGGACATCAGTTACTGCAACTATCGACTCTTATATTTACGATTATAACGACAATACCATTTACGGCACTGTTAATTACTCTCCTTACAATGCTTCTTATTTTACTGCCGGTCCGCGGTAAGAGTCAAATCATATCACATTAAAAATTCGCGGCTTTCTTATAAAGAGTAACTATCCTTAGAAAGAAAAGCATAATAACCGGAGCATAATTTAGAAGTTATTAGGGTTTTACAGGGACTATCTTAAATCTTTTGATATGGTGAAGATGAATTTGCTGCCGGCTCCGGGTAGAGTTAGAAAGAAAAGTTCCGGGGATTAATAAAACCCGCTATATCTATTTAAATAAAAGAATTATTGTACTCAGCCAGCACAGGGTCTTGACAAATCCCAACCAAGAGATTATACTTTATATATGTCCAGTCAAATGGACAGTTGTCCAATAAATTGAACAAATATTAATATGAT
>JAQICQ010000212.1 GCA_027858455.1 Elusimicrobiota bacterium
TTATTATACTCGTCGGCGTATTCTTTAATCCTGCCTCTTTCAATGTTTTTTAACCGCATTACATAGTCAAGTTTTTCCCGGTCAATTCCTTCTTTGTCAATTATTGTTGCCTGTGAATCACAAAGCGATATTACATTGCCCCCTAACTGAATTACTTTTTCTGCCGCATACTGCGCTACATTCCCCGCTCCGCTTATAGCAACTGTCTTGTCTTTAAAATCAAGACCGCGCGTTGCAAGCATTTCCCGGACGAAATAAACAAGGCCGTATCCTGTGGCCTCCGGCCGTATATGACTTCCGCCGTATTCTAACCCCTTGCCGGTAAGTGTCCCTGTATATTCATTAACTATCTTTTTGTAATATCCGAAGAGATATCCGATTTCCCGCGCGCCGACGCCTATATCTCCGGCGGGAACATCTATATCCGAACCTATATGGCGGTAGAGTTCTCTCATAAATGAATGGCAGAAACGCATTACTTCCATATCTGATTTGCCCTTGGGGTCAAAGTCAGACCCCCCTTTTCCTCCTCCCATGGGAAGAGTAGTAAGGGCATTTTTAAATATTTGCTCAAATCCGAGAAATTTAACTATTCCGAAATTAACACTGGGATGAAATCTTAAGCCCCCTTTGTAAGGCCCTATCGCATTATTAAACTGAACTCTGTAACCTTTATTTACCTGGACTTCACCGCTGTCGTCAACCCATGCAACCCGAAACATTATAGCTCTGTCGGGCTGAACAATTCTTTCGGCAATTTTGTATTTTACATATTCCGGATATTTCTCCAGCGCGGATTCTATATCGTCAAGAACTTCTTTAACCGCCTGCTGAAAAATCAACTCCCCTTTGTTTTTTTCTTTAAATCTATCAAATAATTTGCTGTAATCCATCTTAATCTCTCCTATTTTTAATAACAAAACTTATACTGTATACAACCATTTTATATACTATCATTTTTAGATACACAATGTCACTTAGAATAATATTATATTATGAAAATTAAACTTAAAATTGCAAATAAAATCCAGCGCCGACAGATACTATATACCCTCTTTTTATTTATTTAAGAACCTCGTTCATGCTTCCCGACCTGAATCCTTCAATGTCAACCGTTACATACAGGTAACCTATTTCTTTAAACTCCCGGACTAAATTATTTCGTGTATTTTCCGACAATAATTTTTCAATATCTCTTTCTTTAACCTCAATTCTCGCCATATCACCGTGATGCCTTACTCTGACCTGCTTTATCCCAAGTTCTTTTACATACCTCTCAGCGCGTTCAATCATAGTAAGTTTTTTTGCTGTGATTTTTTCCCCGTAAGGCACCCGGGAAGCAAGACAGGCATAGGCCGGTTTATCCCAGGTATTAAGTCCCTTTCTTTTAGAAAGCTCCCTTATCTCTGCTTTTGTAAGTTCAGCTTCCATGAGAGGGTGCAATACTCCCAGTTCGTCTCCTGCTTTTATACCCGGCCTGAAATCCCCTCTATCATCGTAGTTTGCCCCGTCTGCCGCGTAATCTATATTGTTTTCTTCAGCTACGGTTAAAATTTTTTTAAAAAGTTCAACTTTGCAGTAATAGCATCGCTCCGGCGGATTATCGCTGAAATCTTTTATTTGAAGTTCGCTGCTTTCTATTACAATATGTTTTACTCCCAAATTTTTAGCTTCGTTTAATGCTTCTCTGTGTTCTGAATCCGGATATGACTCAGAAGTTGCCGTTACGGCAATAAGGTTATTTTCCAGCAGATCGCTTGATACTTTTAAAAGAAAATTACTGTCCACGCCCCCCGAGTAAGCAACGGCCAGCGAACCGGCATCTGCTATTATCTTTTTCAGCCGGTTAAATTTTATATCTATTTTATCCATCCACCACCCGACACTCTATCTCCACTGTAAAATACCGCCGCCTGGCCCGGCGTAATTGCTCTTTGGGGGTTTTTAAAGATTACATCCGCGCCAGAATCTTTGCGTGGGCGCACCTCGGCCGGGCTGCCCTTATGCCGGTATCTTATCTTTACATTAAATTCAGTCGATTCTTTTAGTTTTTCTCTGTCTATCCAGTTAATCTTATCCGCCGTAAGATAATCAGAATAAAGTTCTTCATTGTCACCTATAATTACTTTATTCTTTTCTGCGTTGATAGAAACTACATAGACCGGACGGTTGTGCGCCCCAAGCCCCCGCCGCTGTCCGATGGTATAAAAAGCAATTCCTTTATGCTCCCCGACTTTTTCCCCTTTGGTATTTAGCATATCTCCGGATTTGAAAATATTTTAATCAATATTAAATTTATTTTCTCCGGCCATCATTTTTAAAAAATCCCGGTAATCTTTTTCAATAAAACATATCTCCTGGCTTTCAGGCCGGTCTTTTAGACCTTTTAAATCCATTTTCCGGGCCATTTTTTTTATCTTTTTTTTACGGTAATTCCCCAGGGGAAACTTAATCCGGGCAAGCTGAGCCTGGCTTAAGGAAAAGAGAAAATACGACTGGTCTTTGGTCTCATCTATTCCTTTCTTAAGAAGATACCTTCCCGACCGGGCCTTAACGACCCTTGCATAATGTCCTGTTGCTATAAAATCAGCTCCTATCTCGTCGGCTTTTTTAAAGAGGCTGTTAAATTTTAAAGCTTTATTGCATACTATACAGGGATTAGGCGTTCTCCCTCTGGCATATTCGCGGCAAAAATAACTTACAACTTCTTTATTAAATTCCTCGACATGGTCATAAAATTTAAAGGGTATACCTATTTTTTTTGTGACTCTCAGCGCCGATTCCACCCCGTCAGTCCCACAGCAGCTGTCGGAACGCACATTGCCGTACACCGGCAATTTCATGGTCGCTCCCACCGCGTCATATCCTTTTTTTACAAGCAATGCGGCGGCAACCGAAGAATCAACTCCGCCGCTCATAGCCACTAAAATTTTTTTCTTTTTTCTTTTATTCATAACTTATTGCCTGGCCTATTTTGTTGGATCTTGCCCGATATATGTTCGGGACATAT
>JAQICQ010000117.1 GCA_027858455.1 Elusimicrobiota bacterium
GGTAGTCTTACTGAAATAATTGACACAAAACAAACAGAAAAGCCTAAAAAAATTATTCCCAGCCCAAGTGTAATTAAAAAAAAGCTGGATGAATATAGTGTCGGGCAGGAAGAAGCTAAAAAGCTTATATCGGTTGCTGTCTATAATCATTATAAAAGAGCGGCCTTAAATAATAAAGGTCCTTTTATCACTCCGGAAGAAATTTCGCCGGACATAAAAATTGACAAAGAGATAGAGCTTGAAAAATCAAATGTGCTGCTTGTGGGACCAACAGGGACGGGTAAAACGTTAATGGCCAGAACATTAGCGGAACTTATAGATGTTCCCTTTGCTATTACTGACGCTACAACTCTTACCGAGGCCGGGTATGTAGGTGAAGATGTTGAAAATATTCTGCTTAGATTGCTGCAGAATGCTTCTTTTGACAAAGAACTGACCGAATGGGGAATAATATATGTTGATGAAATAGATAAGGTAGCAAGAAAATCCGAGTCACCTTCTATAACCAGAGACGTTTCAGGAGAAGGGGTTCAGCAGGCTTTATTGAAAATTCTTGAGGGGACGGAAGCCAATGTGCCCCCCAAAGGCGGGCGCAAGCACCCGAATCAGAAGTTTATCAGGATAGATACAACAAATATACTCTTTATCTGCGGAGGAGCATTCAGCGGGCTTGAAGATGTGGTTTCTGCAAGATTAAGCGAAAAACATATGGGGTTTGGTTCCGAACTTATTAGAGACAAGAATAAAGATGTAGGCGAAATAATAAAGCATGCCGAATCGGAAGACCTCATTAAGTACGGTTTAATACCGGAGCTTATGGGGCGCATGCCGATAATTGCGCCATTTCATAATTTAAGCCACGATGACCTGGTAAAGATAATGTCTGAACCTAAAAATGCTGTGGTTAAACAATATCAGACTTTATTTGCTATGGAAGGAATTAAGCTTACCATCACCGACGGAGCTCTGGATAAAATATCTTCCCTGACCGAAAACAAATCAAGCGGAGCGCGGGGTCTGCGGACTATAATTGAAAAAGTTATGCTTGATATAATGTATGAAATTCCGGATAAAAAAGGGGTAAAGGAATGCATTATAAACCGGAAGGTTGTAGAAAACAATTCGGAGCCTGAGCTTAAAATAGCTTAGATGACAACACTTAGAAAAGCACAAAAGTTCCCGCTTTTGCCTGTCAGGGATATAGTCATTTTTCCTTATATGATGGTGCCTATTGCCGTAGGGCGTGCAACTTCGCTTAAAGCTCTGGAGGCAGTAAAAAAATCTAAAGATCAAAAAATTATCATTACCGCCCAAAAAGATATATACAAAGAGGAACCTTCCGGGAAAGATCTCTATTCTGTGGGGGTCTCTGCCGATATTATCCAGACTCTGGATATGCCCGACGGCAGTTCAAAGATACTTATAGAGGGTAAAGAAAGAGTTATAATACGCGACCTGATTAAAAGCAACGGATATCTTTCTGCAGAGGTTGAATTTAAAAAAGAAAATTATTCTTCAGCGAAAAACATAACATTTAAAGCCAAATTGAGAAATTTAACGGAGCAATTTGAAGAATATGTAAAATTTAATTCGAGAGTTGATCTTGATGTTTATTCTGTTATAGAAGAGGTAAACGATGCGGCCAAGGTGTCGGATATTATAGCCGGGCATATGCGCCTTAAAAAAGTTTCTGCCCAGGAAATTCTTAAAGAATTCAGTGTAGAAAAAAGAATAGATAAATTGTCTTTATTGCTCAGGGAAGAGATTAAGATACTTAAGGTTAAAGATGAAATAAACGGCAAGGTCCGCGGAAATATTGAGAAGGCTCAAAAAAAATCAGTTCTTTCAGAGCAGATGAAAGTTATTAAGAAGGAGCTTCTCGGGCAGGATGAAAAAAACAGTGAGAATGCCGATTACGAGCAGAAAATCAAAAAATCCGGCATGAGTAAGCAGGGAAAAGAATTATCCCTGAAAGAGTTAAACCGCCTTAAAAAAATGATGCCTTTTTCACCGGAATCAACCGTAGTAAGAACGTATATTGACTGGCTTTTAAAGATTCCCTGGAAAAAGGAGACCCCGGACAATATTGATTTAAAGAATGCTAAGAAAATACTTGAATCAGAGCATCACGGGTTAGAGGAAGCAAAAGATATGATTTTAGAACATCTTGCCGTTTCTAAGCTTGCCAAAGAATTTAAGTCTTCCATCCTCTGTTTTGTAGGGCCTCCCGGTACCGGGAAGACATCTTTCGGCCGCTCTATTGCTCATGCAATGGGTCGTAGATTCACCCGGGTTTCCCTTGGAGGAATGAGAGACGAAGCTGAAATAAGGGGGCACCGCCGCACATATATCGGAGCAATGCCGGGAAGAATAATACAGTCAATAGATAAGGCCGGAACGCGTAACCCTGTATTTTTGCTGGACGAAGTTGATAAGATGGGGAAAGATTTCCGGGGGGATCCTTCTTCGGCCCTCTTAGAGGCATTGGACCCGGAACAAAACACAAGGTTCAGTGATCATTATCTCGAGGTGGATTTTGACCTTTCCGATGTTATGTTTATTACTACGGCAAATTCAGCTTCAGCTATCCCGCCGGCGCTTAAAGACCGTATGGAGGTCGTGAAGTTTACCGGATATACAAGTGACGAAAAAATAAAAATATCCCAGAAGTTTTTGGTGCCAAAACATATAAAAGCCAAAGGACTGAGTGCTTCGAGGGTGTCTTTTACCGACGAAGGAATAAGATTTATAATTGATAACTATACCCGGGAGGCCGGGGTCAGAAATATTGAAAGAGAGATTGCTAAAGTACTTAGAAAAATTGCCCGGGAAGTAGCCGAAGGAAAGAGAAAATCAGCGAAATTAACGGAAAATAATATACAAAATTTTCTCGGCGTCCCCAAGGTCCCTCAAAATATAAAACCAAAAAATGATGTAGGAATCGCGACCGGCCTTTCCTGGACAGAGTATGGCGGCGCAACACTTTCTATCGAGATATCAGTTATGCCGGGTGACGGCAAATTAAAGCTTACCGGAAAACTCGGAGATGTTATGAAAGAGTCCGCCCAGGCAGCCTTAAGTTATGTTCGGGCAAACACGGCTGTGCTTAATGTAGAAAAAGATTTTTATAAAAATCATGATATACATGTGCATGTTCCTGCCGGAGCCATTCCTAAGGAAGGGCCGTCGGCCGGAATAACAATATGTACGGCACTGATTTCGGCTTTGCTTAAAAAACCTGTAAATAAGGATGTAGTTATGACCGGCGAGATTACACTCAGCGGTAAAATTCTGGAAATCGGCGGGTTTAAAGAAAAAATTTTAGCCGCGCACCGGGACGGTTTTAAAAAAGTCATATTTCCCGGGCAGAACAAAAAAAACATAGAAGAGTTACCGGAAAATATTATTAGCAATATGGAGCTTATCCCGGTTAAAGAGTACAGTGAGGTACTTATATATGCAATCAGCTAAAATACTTATTACCGACAAACTTGCTCCGGAAGGGGTAAAGATATTAAAGGATGCGGGTTTTAAAGTTACCGAGGATGCTTCTCTTAACGGGGAGAAGTTGAAAGAAGAGATTAGCGGGTATGACGGTTTGATAATCAGAAGCGGTACGCAGGTAACTAAAGATATTATTGACGCTGCCGATAATTTGAAGATAATAGGCCGCGCCGGAACAGGAGTTGATAATATTGACATTGCCGCGGCAACTAAAAGAGGGATACTTGTGGAAAATGTTCCCGCCGGGAATATTGTATCGGTCAGCGAACACACAATTGCACTAATCCTTGGATTATTGAGGAATTTGCCGCAGGCGCATCAATCTTTAAAAGAAGGACGCTGGGATAAAAAGAAATATAAAGGCGCCGAATTGTACGGGAAAAACCTGGGTGTAATAGGTATGGGTAAAATAGGAACGGAAGTTGTAAAACGAGCAAAGGCGTTTGACCTTAAAATCAGCATTTATGACCCGTTTGTATCGGAAGAAACAGCTGCGGAAATGGGGGTTAAATTAGTGTCACTTGATGAATTATTGAAAACTTCGGATGTAATTACCGTGCATGCGCCCGTTACAGAAAAAACCAAAGGGCTGATAAGTGTTCAAAATATCGCAAAGATGAAAGACGGTGTCTATTTCATAAATTGCGCCCGGGGCGCTATAGTTGACGAAAAAGCCCTTGCAGAAGCAGTTAAAAACTCTAAGATTGCCGGAGCGGCTGTGGATGTCTATGAAAATGAACCTTCAGTGGATTCGCCTTTAGTCGGGGTTGACGGGATAATCCACACTCCGCATCTGGGCGCTTCTACAATTGAGGCGCAGACGAGAGTCGCAGTATGCATAGCCGACCAGGTAAGAGAATACCTTAAGAATGATAAGATAATTGATGCGGTAAACGACATAGAATAATAAAAATTTGCGTAGGTAATAATATCGGTTTTGTCGTTTTATTATTTGACATTCAGGCCGATAATAAGTTATATAAGTAAAATAGAAATTAGGCGGGCCCGTAGCTCAGTTGGTAGAGCAACGCCCTTTTAAGGCGTGGGTCGAAGGTTCGAACCCTTCCGGGCTCACCAAAAATTAATGAGGTAAAGTTTTGGATACAAAAAAACGAGCATGGGTTAAATCGATTGTTTGGCGTATTATTGGCATTGTCCTTCTAGGAGCTATAGCATATTTTGTAACCGGCAACTGGGAAGAAACAAATATAATAATGATTGTGTTCCACGGTATTCGTGTGATTATGTATTTTTATCATGAACGGGCCTGGGAACGTATTTCATGGGGTAAGATAGAACATCCCTTGTCTGATATCGGCGTGACAAAAAAATTCACCAATGAAGAAATTAAAGAAATAGAAGAAAAACTCCGTAAAATGGGACATATGTAAAGTTGACAATCACGAGTATAATTAGTAAATTTTAATATTATGAAAAAAGATATACATCCAAAAACACATAAAGCAAAAGTAACTTGCGCCTGCGGGGCAAATTTTGAAGTAATTTCAACAAAAGAGAAGATAAGGGTTGAATTGTGTTCAGAATGCCATCCGTTCTACACCGGGGAGCAGAAACTTGTTGATGCTGCCGGCAGGGTAGAAAAATTTGAACGCAAGTACGGCAAATCAAAAACTTCTAAATAGCCGGGTTAACATTAAATGCACCGCAACGGGTAACCTTACCCGGAAACGGTGTTTTTTTTATTATGTTTGAAAAATTTAAAGAATATAAAAAAGAATACAAAGAGCTGGAAAAAAAGTTAACCCTTCCCGAGGTTATAAATAATCAAAATAAGCTTAAAACATTTGCCCGCCGCCACGGAGAACTTAAAGTAATTCTTGAAATTTATGACCGGTATGTGAAACTAAAAACTGAGTTAAAAGGAGCAATCCTCCTATATGAACAGGAAAGCGGCCAGATGCAGAAACTGGCGGAAGAAGAAACCGACAAGCTTAAAGGAAAGATACAAAAGTTAGAGAAAAAACTTAAAGCTTATCTGCTCCCTAAAGATCCGGACGCCGGCAAAGATGTAATAATGGAGATCAGGGCCGGTACCGGTGGTGACGAGGCTGCCCTTTTTTGCGCTGTTTTGCATAGAATGTATGTAAGATTCGCTGATTCAAAAGGGTGGAAGACAGAGGTTTACAGCTCAAATCAGACCGGACTCGGAGGTTTTAAAGAAATAATTTTTTCGGTTGAAGGAAATAATGTATTTAGTTATCTTAAATCCGAAAGCGGAGTCCACCGGGTTCAGAGAGTGCCCGAGACAGAAACCGGGGGCAGAATACACACGTCCGCCTGCAGCATAGTGGTCTTGCCCCAGGCAGATGAAGTGGAATTTTCTATAAATAAAGATGATTTAAGAATTGACACATACAGGGCTTCGGGGAAAGGCGGACAGCATGTCAATGTTACCGATTCAGCAGTTAGAATAACCCACCTTCCCACCGGAGTAGTAGCTCAGTGCCAGGATGAAAGGTCCCAGAATCAAAATAAGGTAAAGGCTATGAATATGCTAAGGGCCAGGATAAAAGAAAAGATTGACCGCGATCGGGCAGAAAAAAAAGACAAAAAACGCAGAAAGCATATTGGCTCGGGAGACAGAAGCCAGAAGATAAGGACATATAATTTTCCTCAAAACCGTATAACCGACCACCGGGTAAATTTAAAAGTTTATAATCTTGAAGGTATAGTAGGGGGCAGCCTTTTGGATTTTATTGTTGAACTCAGAAAAAAACTAAGGGAACAAGAGTTAAGTGAACTATAATACCGCGCAAATGTTGTCCTGGGCGGCCAACCGGCTAACTGAAGCCGGGATTGAGAATGCCCGCTGCGAGGCCGAATATATTTTTGCCGCCGGAAAAGAAATAAGCCGCAATCAGGTGCTTGCTAAGTTATCCCGGCCGGTGGATATCCTTTCAGAAGAGTTATTCCGTAAAAACATAGAAAAAAGAGGCCAAAGGATTCCTTTTGGCTATATATTTAACAGGGCGAATTTTATGGGATATGATTTAAAAGTAACCGGGGATACTCTTATACCGCGACCGGAGACTGAAATTTTAGTTGAAGAGGCAGCTAAATATTTAAAATCAAAAGAAGGCAATTTAAAAGTGCTTGATATTGGTACAGGAAGCGGAAATATAGCCATAGCTATAGCAAAATTCACCTCGGCGCAAATAACAGCTACGGATATTTCTGCCCGTGCATTGAAAGTTGCCTCCGAAAATTCCGGGATGCAGAACGCCGACGTCCGGATAGAATTCATTCAAAGCAATCTGTATAAAAGTCTGACAGCGGATTATTTAAATTACTTTGACCTGATAATATCTAATCCTCCCTATGTAAATTTAAAAGAATATGCTAAAATACAGCCGGAAGTCAAAAAAGAGCCTAAGAACGCTCTTGTTGCTTCAGGGAAAGGGCTTGGTGTTATCAAAAAGATATTAACCGGCGCCGGAAATTTTCTTAAAGAGAGGGGAATAATATTTATGGAAATAGGTTATAATCAGCGAAAAGATGTAGAAAAATTTATAACAGAAAAAGTTAAATTTACCGAAATAGAGTTTATAAAAGACTACGAAAAGATAGACAGAATTTTAAAATTAACATTATAATGGTGCAGAAAAAAAATAAATTAGTAATAAACGGGCCGGCCAAACTTAAGGGACATATAAATATAGCCGGCTCTAAAAATGCAGTTCTTCCCATTCTTGCAGCTACCCTCATATCTGATAAAAGATGCATTATAGAAAATGTTCCCGATTTAAGCGATATAGCAGATATGATATCCGTCCTTTCCGAGCTGGGTAAAGAAGTATCTATATCCGATGAGACGGTAATTGTTGACCCCTCAGGAGAGTTAAAAAGCAGCGCATCGTATGACCTTATAAAAAAGATGAGAGCTTCGGTACTGGTTATGGGGGCTTTGACGGGAAGAAAAAAATTTATAAAAGTAGCTCTGCCTGGAGGCTGTGCAATAGGGGCCCGTCCGATAGATATGCATCTTGGGGGATTTAAAAAGCTGGGGCTTGATATTAAAGTGTCGGGAGGTTTTGTAGAACTTAAAGGTGGCCGGCTGAAAGGAACAAGAATATATCTTGATTATCCTTCGGTGGGTGCAACCGAAAATCTTATTATGGCCGCCTGCCGGGCTGATGGGGAAACCTGGATAGAGAACGCGTCTGTGGAACCCGAAGTTTTAGAGGTAATAAGATTTTTAAAAGCAATGGGGGTTTGGATTAAGGTAGATGGGCCGATAATAAAAGTTAAAGGCAGAAAAAAGTTTAAAAAAGTTAAGTTTGCAGTTATGGATGACAGGATTCAGGCCGGGACTTATCTTATGGCCGGATGTCTTCCTGGATCTGAAATAGAAATTAAATTCTCTCATCCTGAAGTTTTGGAAACTGTGATAGATAAACTTCAAAGTTGCGGCGCCTCAATTTCCGTAGCCGATAAAACTATAAAGGCGGAGGCCCCTAAACAGTTAAAAAGCATAGACATAACAACAGCTCCGTATCCTGGATTTCCCACTGACCTGCAGGCGCCTTTTTCTGTTTTAATGGCTCTTGCTGAGGGTGTAAGCGTCATAAATGAGGAAATATTTGAAAACAGGTTTATGCATTGCCCTGAACTTTTAAGAATGGGAGCAAAGATAGAGGTAAGAGGGGGGGCTGCAATAATAACCGGAAGCAGTAAACTAACCGGTGCCCCGGTGGCTGCCGCCGATTTACGGGGGGGAGCTGCGCTGGTCCTGGCGGGTCTTGCCGCGCAGGGACGCACAGAAATAAATGAGGTAAGCCATATATTTAGGGGCTATGATGAAATAGAAAATAAATTTAAAAATTTAGGAGCGGATATATGGATGGAGTAGATAAAATAATTAATAAAGTTAAAAAGACGGGGGATGCCGGGTTGATAGAGCTTACCGGCAAATACGACGGCATAACTATTAAAAATATTGAGGTAAACCAAAACAAAATTCAGGATGCTTTAAAGAAAACAGATAAAGAATTTTTGAAAACAGTAAAGGAATCCGCAAAAAACATTGAGGATTATTCTATGAGAAGTATGCCGGAGCTGTCTTCTTATTATGAGTCTTTAAGTGTGTCAATAGAAGACAGATTAATACCAGTTGAATCTGTGGGGATTTATGTTCCGGGGGGAGAATACAGTTATCCGTCTTCGGTTTTAATGTCAGCTATCCCGGCCGGGGTAGCGGGGGTGAAGAAAATATTTATGGTTTCACCGCCCGGCAAACTTTCGGATGCGGTGCTGGCTGCCGCCTCAGTTGCGGGGGTTGACCGTGTTTTCCGCGTCGGCGGCGCGCAGGCTGTTGCGGCATTAGCTTACGGGACTCAAACCATTCCCAAGGTTGATATGGTAGTAGGGCCGGGCAATAGTTATGTCCAGGCGGCAAAGAAAAAGTTATCCGAGCGTAACCTGATAGGCATTGATATGATTGCAGGTCCCAGTGAAGTTGTGATTATTGCGGACAAAAATCAGTCTTCCGGGATTATAGGAATTGACCTTATGGCCCAGGCCGAACATGCCGTTAACGCCAGGGCGACACTCCTGACAGAGAGCAGGAGTTTGATAGAGGATACCGAAAAAGTTATTAACAAAAACTTTAAAAACCGCATAGAACTTATTTATACCAAAAATTTAAACGAGGCGGTAAAAATTTCAAACAGCATGGCTCCGGAACATCTGCAAGTCATGTGCGGTCAAGAAAATTTAGATAAAATTATAGGTAAAATAAGAAATGCCGGAGCTGTATTTGTCGGAAAAGATACACCGGTGGCAGTAGGAGATTACTGGGCCGGGCCGTCCCATACCCTCCCTACCGGAGGTGCCTCAAAGTTTTCCGAAGGGCTTAATGTAAGAACGTTTTTAAAAAAAGTTTCATTTATGAAATGCACAGAAAAAGGGATAGGCAAGATAGCCGGCCGGATAGAGAAATTTGCCCTGCAGGAAGGTATGAAATATCACGCCCTTTCGGTTTCAGAGAGGAAGAAAAAAAAGTAAAGAATAATGGAATTTATAAATAAAAGGATAAAAAGGCTTAAAGCATATAAAGTTCCCCCGGTTTCAGAAGGGGAGATAAAGCTGGATGCACAGGAAAATCCTTATCCCCTTCCTGCAAAGATTCAGAAGAAATTTTCTGAAATACTCAGCCGTATAGAACTTAACAGGTATCACGACCCGTCGTATAAACTCTTAAAAAATCTTATAGGCCGATATTGCGGCTTTTCTGCTGAGAATTCTGCCGAAAATATTTTAATAGGAAACGGTTCCGACGAATTGATACTTATGCTGCTTATCGCCGCCGGAGGTCAGGGGAAGACAGTATGCTGTCCGGAACCGGCGTTCTCAATGTACAGGATACTTTCGGAAATAACGGGGACTTCATACCGGGCGGTAAAACTTGATAAGGATTTTAAACTTCCTTATTCAAAAATACTTGCAGTAAAACCTGATATAATATTTATTACTTATCCGAATAATCCGACAGGAAATTGTTTCTCAAAAGAAAAAATACAAAAAATTATTACCGACAGCAACGCTCTTGTGATAGTAGATGAAGCCTATTATGAGTTTTCCGGTAAAACTATGATGGATTGGGTTAAAAAATATGATAATTTAGTAATACTCAGAACTTTTTCAAAGGCTTTTTCCCTCGCCGGGATAAGGGCGGGATATATTGCCGGCGGCGCTGAAATAATTAAGCAGTTGCGAAAAGTACAGCTTCCTTACAATGTCAGTATAGTTAACCAGAAATTATTGGAAGCCGTTATGGAAGACAGCCGTGAGCTTTTAAAAACAGTAAAAAAACTTAATGAGGCAAGAGACCGGTTATTTAAAAATTTGCAGAAGATAGAAGGTGCAAGACCGTATCCTTCCAGCGCAAATTATATTCTTATAAAGCTTGATGATATAGAGAGTGTCACGGAATATTTAAAGAAGAACAATATTAAGGTAAGGCAGTTTAAATCTCCGGATTTAAAAAATTATTTAAGAGTTACAATAGGGACGGATAAAGAAAATAAGAATTTTCTGGATGCATTAAAAAGCGCAGTATAGAAATTTCTGCGGCCAATCGGAGGATAATATGAGAAAATCAAATGTAAAAAGAGAGACAGCTGAAACATCGGTAGAGATTAAAGTTAATCTGGACGGTAAAGGTAAATACAGCGTGGAATCGCCGTCGGGGTTTTTAAAACATATGCTTGAACTTTTTTCAAAACATTCCGGGATAGATATGGCAGTTAAAATAACCGGAGATACCGAGGTGGATATGCACCATACCGTAGAGGATACGGCAATAGTTATGGGGCAGACAATAAAAAAAGCTCTCGGCCAAAGCATGGGCATAGAAAGATACGGCTGGTCTATGCTTGTAATGGATGAAGTCCGCTGCGATGTAGCTCTTGATTTAAGCGGGAGACCCAATATGGTATATAATGTGGATTACCCGGGCAGGTGGGACGGACCCGATGACTTTGATTATGACCTTATAAAAGAATTTATTAAAGCTCTCGCTGATAATTTAAAAGCCACTATACATATAAACAAGGTGTACGGAACCAACAATCATCACATAGCCGAAGCTGTTTTTAAAGGGCTGGCAAAATCTTTAAAGATGGCCGTAGAGATAACAGGCGAGGATATACCATCCACAAAAGGAAAGATATAATATGCTGGTAATACCTGCAATAGATTTAAAGGGCGGGAATTGTGTAAGATTATACCAGGGTAAAATTGATGAGGAAACGATCTATTCCAAGGAGCCACTTACCGTAGCTAAACTCTGGCAGTCCCAGGGCGCTAAGCGCATACATATAGTGGATCTGGACGGCGCCTTTTCGAGCAAAAATTCGGGCAAAAATTCGGGGAAGATGAAAAACCGTGAGATAATATACAGCATAGTTAATGAAATAGATATACCTGTTCAGACCGGCGGCGGAATAAGAGATTATAAAACTGTAAAGGAATTAATAAAAAACGGAGTTGGCAGAGTAATATTAGGCACATCGGCAATATCCGACAGAGAACTTTTAGAAAAAGTTATATCAAAATGGCCGGATAAAATTATTGTGGGGATAGATTCTTCTTCGGGTAAAGTAGCTATAGACGGCTGGCAGGATATAACCGATAAAAATGCAATCGATCTGGCCGGAGAGATGGAAGGCTTGGGTATAAAAGAAATTATAATTACGGATATTAAAAAAGACGGCACTTTACAGGGACCCAGTTTTAAATGGATAGAAAAGATTGCGGATGCAGTGGACATATCAGTTATTGCTTCCGGTGGGGTATCAACTGTAGAGGATATTAAAAAATTTAAAAGTATGGATTTAGATAATTTAACCGGAGTCATAGTGGGCAAGGCGTTATATACCGGCAGCATGAAACTTTCCGAGGCAATAAAGGAAACTTTATAAAGGTGAAAAGATAACCTATGCGTCGGGAAAAAGGAGTTAGAAGTTATGGATATTGAAAAGTTAAAATTTGATGAGAAAGGGCTTATCCCTTGTGTCACCCAGGACTACAGAGACGGCAGGGTCTTAATGGTTGCTTATATGAACCGGGAGTCGCTGGAAATAACTTTAAAAGAAGGCAATGCTTGTTATTTTTCTCGGTCAAGAAATAAACTTTGGAGAAAAGGCGAAGAATCCGGCAATGTTCAGAAAATTAAAGGAATTTATACAGACTGCGATAAAGACACCATACTTATAAAAGTAGAGCAAATAGGAGGCTGCGCCTGCCATCACGGGTACCGTTCATGTTTTTACAACAAGTATGACCGGGCCCAAAGTAGCTGGGAAGTAGTAGATAAAAAAGTAAAAGACCCTGATGCTATGTATGATAAAAAGTAACATTTTGTAAATACAAAATATATGAAGAGAACAATATATATAATACTGATAGGGGTTGCGGTAGCGTTTTTATTTAGGGTCTTTTGTTTTGAAGTTGTTTATGTAGCTTCATCCTCCATGGAACCCACCTGCCGGACAGGCGACCAGATTATAATAAATAAGATGGTATATTTTTTTAAAAAACCGGGCAGGGGCGATATAGTTATGCTTCATTCTCCGATAAACGACAAGGGGCTCATAAAAAGAATTATAGGCCTGCCCGGCGAAAGAATTGAAATTAAAGATAAACAGGTTTATATAGAAGGCAAAAAGTTAAAGGAACCCTATGTGCAGTATATCCGGCCGGATACTTTGCTTGTCGGCGATAATATCGAGGCCTTTACAATTCCGGAAAATCACTATTTTGTTATGGGGGATAACAGGGACATAAGCCGGGATTCAAGGGACTGGTCAGAAGAAGAAGGTATGCAGACTGAGACCGTGACCGGGGATTTAATCAGAGGGAAAAGGCTGAAATTATATTGAAAGGGTTAAATTTTAAAGGAATATATTTTATATATGACCCGTTGCGGCCAATTTTCCGGGATAAATCTTCCCGGGATAAATCTTCGGAGGATAAGTTTATAGGAAATCTGATGCCGTTTTTATCGTTTATCCAAATAAGAAGCACCAAATTATCCGACACCCGGCTTCTAAGGGAAGCCGTAAAGTTAAAAGAACTGTCTTTGAAATATTCCGTAAAATTGATAATTAATAATCGTGTAGATATAGCATTGCTTTCCGGCGCCGACGGTGTTCATCTGGGCAAAGAAGATATACCCGTTGCCGGAGCAAGAAAGATTTTTAAGGGTATTATAGGCGCCTCAAGACATACGATAAAGGGGGCGCTTGGGGCCCAAAAATCTGGTGCCGACTATATTGGAGCCGGTCCTGTATTTAAAACTACAACAAAAGATACAGGCCGCAGTTTGTTAGGGGTGAAGAACTTTAAGAAAATTGCCGACAGTGTTGATATCCCCGTAATCCCGGTCGGAGGAATTAATTCCCAAAATATTTTTAAGCTTAAAAGGATTGCCGGCTGTGCGGCTCTTTCTTTCGGGATACAGGCGGCCTCCGACCCGCTGTCGGTATGCAGGGATATTTCTAAGATACTTTAGATTTATGATTGACAATAATTTAATGTTTTTATAGTATTATTTAAATGAATTTTTTCAAAGAGGAGCATAAAAAATGAAAAAAATACCTATGGTAGATTTAGGCGCGCAGTATAAATATCTTAAAAAAGATATTTTTAAAAGATGGGAAAAACTTTGTGATTCTACTAGTTTTATTCTCGGCAAAGAGGTAAGTGAATTTGAAAGAGAATATGCTGAATGGGCAGGCACTAAATATGCAGTCGGGGTGAGTTCGGGCACATCCGCCCTTCATCTTGCCCTTGAAGCAGTGGGGGTAAAAGGCAAAAAAGTTATAACTACTCCTTTTACATTTATTGCAACGTGTGAAGCTGTTGTGCAGGCCGGCGCCGAAGTTGTATGGGCTGATATTGATGATAAATCTTATACAATAGATCCGGTTGAAATTGAAAAGAAAATAGATGAAGATACAGCCTGTATATTACCTGTTCATATATACGGCTATCCGGCTGATATGGATAAAATAAATAAGATAGCCGACAAACATAATCTTTCTGTAATTGAAGATTGCGCGCAGGCGCATGGAGCAAAATATAAAGGTAAAAAGGTCGGCACGATGAGCGATGTGGCGGGCTTTTCTTTTTTTCCCGGCAAGAATTTAGGAGCTTACGGCGATGCCGGAGGTATTACAACCGACGATAAAGAAAAAGCGGAACTTATAAAGCGTCTCCGCGCCCATGGTTCTTCAAAGAAATATCATCATACGGAACTTGGTTATAATTACCGGCTTGATGCTTTGCAGGCGGCGGTACTTAGGGTAAAATTAAAATATATAGATGAGTGGAACGAAGCAAGGCGGGAAAATGTAGAGATATATAACGAGGCATTAAAAGATACTCCCCTTACCCTGCCCCGGGTTTCTGAAAATATTGAGCATGTATATCATCAGTATTCGGTGCTTGCCCCCGACAGGGACAAACTACAAGATAAACTTGGGAGGGATAATATAGCTACCGGTATTCATTATCCTATTCCTGTCCATCTTCAGCCTTCGTTTAAATATATGGGGCATAAAAAAGGTGATTTTCCCGTAGCTGAAAGGATATCGGAAAGCTGCATATCTTTGCCTATCTATCCCGAGCTGAAATCTTCGCAGATAGAGTATATCGCAGATAAGATTATAGAATTTTATGTCTGATAAAATAAAAGCAGCGGTCATAGGAACCGGGCATCTCGGCCGGCATCATGTAAGGGTCCTTTCTGAATTAAGCGGTGTCGAGCTTGTCGGCGTTGCCGATTTAGATTACGGGTCGGCAAAAAAACACGCAAAAAAATATGGGTCCAAAGCATATAAAGATTACCGGGAGCTTGTAGGAAAAGTTAATGCAGTAAGCATAGTTACCCCGACGGAAACCCATCACAGGATAGCCCGGGATTTTTTAAAAGCCGGATGCAATACTTTTGTGGAAAAACCAATTACCAACCGTCCTGAACATGCCTCGGAATTGATAGATACAGCCGAAAAATCTTCAGCAATTTTACAGGTCGGACATATCGAAAGGTATAACGCCGCGGTTACCAAGGTGCGCGAATACGTAAAAACCCCGAAATTTATTGAAGTTAACAGGCTGTCAAAATTTCCCGACAGGTCTATGGATATAGGTGTAGTGCTTGACCTGATGATACATGATATAGATATAATATTAAGTTTTGTCAATTCTCCCGTAGCGGAGATAGAATCGGTGGGAACTCCTGTTTTTTCAGAAGATAAAGAAGATATTGCAAACTGCCGCCTTAAATTTAAAAACGGTTGCATAGCCAATATTACCGCTTCACGTATTTCATATAAATCTGAGCGAAAATTCAGGGTATTTCAGGAAGACGCATATATTTCGCTTGATTACGAGAAACAGGATTTTGTTATATATACGAAAAAAAGAAAAAAAGTTACGAGCCCGAAAGATGTAAAAAGGATTAAGCCCAAAGTAGAAAAAAAGGAGCCGTTAAAGGCAGAATTAAAAGATTTTATCTCATGTGTCCGCGAAGGCCGTCAGCCGGAAGTTACCGGACATCAGGGGCTGACCGCCCTCAAACTTGCTCTTGAAATTACAGATAAGATATGACGAACTATCATCTTATGGTAGTCGCAGGCGAAGTTTCCAGCGACAATCACGCCTCGAAACTTATAAAAAAGTTAAAAAATTTAAAAAGCGGTATTGAAATCACCGCAATCGGGGGCCGAAGGATGGAGCAGACCGCCGATTTTCTGGAAGAGAATATTGTTGATATCGCCGCCATAGGTTTTTTAGAAGTATTAAAATATATTCCGTTTTTTATTTCACTTAAAAACAGGATAGTAAAAAAATATTTTAAATCAGGAGCGCGCCGGCAAATAGACGGTATTATCTTTCTGGATTATCCGGGATTTAATGTCCGTCTGGCAAAGGTCGCCGCAAAATTCAATATTCCGGTTTTTTATTATATTACTCCGCAAGTATGGGCCTGGGGAAAAAAGAGAGCCGGGCTTCTTTCCCGGATATGTCAAAAACTTTATTGTGTCTTTGCGTTTGAAAAAGATATATTTAAAAAACAGGGCGGCCGCGCTGAATATGTCGGTCATCCTTTGTTGGAGGATATTCCAAAAGAGTTCAGATTAGAAGAGTTTAACAGGACCTTAAATATAGAAGCTTCTGATAAAGTCATTGCCGTAATGCCGGGTTCCAGGGAAAACGAGGTTTTAAATCATCTGCCGGTAATAGACAAAGCTTTAAAAGGTATTGATGCCAGAATTATAGTAGGTAAATCGCCGACAGTGTCTGAAGCAACTGTAAGTGAACATATAGATTCATGGGGAATGACAGAAAACATCTATACCCTTATAAAGAGAGCGGACTTTATTATACTTTCTTCGGGAACCTCTACTCTGGAAGCGGCGGCGATAGGAACGCCTTTTATCACTATATACAGGATATCCCGGTTGTCTTATATGATGGCAAAGTTACTTGTGGATATTGATTATGTATCCATGGTAAATATTCTTGCCGGCCGCAGGGTAGTTCCGGAGCTTGTTCAGAAAAATTTTAATCCGAAAAAGCTTAAAAAAGAAGTACTTAAATTTTTAAGCGACAAAAAGCTCTCCGAAAAGATGAGAGACGAGTTTATTCAAATAAGAAAAAAACTCGGGGCCGGCAATGCTTCACAGAGGGTTGCCGAATCAGTTATTGAGGAGTTGGAAAAAATAAGAGGGAGAAGACAATGATTGCAGTCACCGGAGCGGCGGGTTTTATAGGCAGCGCTCTGATACGGAAGTTAAATTCTACAGGGCGTGACGATATAATTGCCGTAGATGATTTAAGCAGGGTGGGGGATGAAAAGAACAAAAATCTAAGAACTTTAAAATATAAAGAGTTGTTTGACAAAGGAGATTTCTTATCTGAATTTAAAAACAACAACCTGCCCGGTATTAAAAGTATTATCCATATGGGAGCGTGCTCGAAGACTACCGAGGCCGACAAAATTTATCTTCTTGAAAATAATTACGAATATACCAAAGAACTTGCTCTTGTTTCTTTAAATAGAAATTTAAGGTTTATATATGCCTCCAGCGCAGCGACTTACGGTGATGGCAGCAGGGGATTTAGTGACGATCATAGTCGGCTCGGAGACTATGAGCCGCTTAATATGTACGGTTTATCCAAACATCTCTTTGACCTATGGGCAAAAAAGAATAACCTTTTAGATAAAATTGCAGGGCTTAAATATTTTAATGTTTACGGGCCTAATGAATACCACAAAGCAGAAATGAGAAGTTTTGTTTTAAAGGCTTATGAACAGATAAAAGGAACAGGGGAGGTGGGACTATTTAAATCCTGCAATAAAAATTTCCGTGACGGTGAGCAGAAAAGGGATTTTTTATATATAAAAGATGCAGTTGATATGACTCTTTTTTTTCTTTATAATCCCGGGGTTAACGGGATATTTAATATAGGCACCGGGTCTTCCCGCACATGGAATGACCTTGCCTCCGCAGTTTTTAATGGCATGGGTAAAAAGATTAATATAAAATATATTGATAT